>NZ_JBFUJE010000152.1:0-8489 GCF_056401535.1 Luteibacter sp. P4_E6
CCGGATGACCACCTCCCTCGATTCACCCGGCTCGAGAAGGAAAGCGACACGGAGGACGCCGCAGGGATCCAGCCCGGCACCGATGCGGTTGTTCCAGGCTTGGCGGCGCATCCCCAGCGGTGAATCCATCCGTCCGTTACGGCCGAGGAACTCGGTCCGGTCACCGCCCACGGAGCGCTCGCGATCACCCATGTCGAAGAAGGCGACGCGACCGGGAAAATCGCTGTTGTAGGCGTTGCGCGCAAACAGCGCGCCCGTGATCGGGTCGACATCGGTCACCACGTGCATCGAACTCTTCTCGCGGACATCGCCGAGCAGCCATTCGACGTATGCGGTAACCGACAAGCGGCGCGCCTCGGAACCGCGATTGGTCACCGTGACCACCTGGAACTTCACCGGCGCATCCAGTGCGACGAAGGTTTCCAGGCGCGAATGAAGCGTCTCCTCGTCATGCTCGAAGTGGCTGTACCCGAAGCCGTGACGCGTCGTATAGCTTCCCTTGCCGCGCACGGGCAACGGTGTCGGCGACCAGAAACGGCCCGTCGCCTCGTCACGCAGGTACACGGCTTCGCCGCTGGCATCCTCGACCGGGTCGTTATGCCACGGCGTGATCCGGCAGCCGTGCGCGTTCTCGGCCCAGGTGTAGGCGCCGCCACTTTCGGATACCACGGTGCCGAACGACGGATTGGCGAGCACGTTGCACCAGGGGGCCGGTGTTTCGGCGCCTTCCTCGAGTTCGATGACGTACTCGCTGCCGTCGGCGGAGAAAGCGCCCGTGGGCGGCTTGGCGGCGGCAAGTTCCGGACGTGGAAGACGGGGCCATGCCGGTGGTTCCGCAGCGGCGGGACGCGACTCGAGACGATGCCGCTCCATCTGCTCGGCGAGCGAACCGAGGCTGTCGACGACCACGATACGCGCGCTGGCTTCCATCACCAGGCGGTCCTCGTACGAAAGCGGCTGCGCGGCACGGATGAACACGCCACCGGGCCGGTCGAGCAGGTTCGATTCCGTCCCCGAGGCAAGCAGTCCGGTCAGTGCGTCGTGCAGTGTCTGCCGATAGCCAGTGCTGTCTTCGTTCCAGATGACGAGGTCGACGGCCAGACCGCGCAGCCGCCAGTAAGCGGCCGCGCGCACGAGGTCACGTGCCACATCGAGCCTTGCGATATCGCCGATCCGTAGCAGCACGATCGGGAGGTCACCCGACACCGCCTGCCCCCAGAGCCCCGATTGACCGCGTGCGTTCGCGGCGATGAGGGCCGGCTCCGCACGCAGGGCGAGGTTCGGATAGACCACCGAGGTCGCCATGTGCTCGTAGAGCTGCGCGTCGGCCAGCGTATTGTTGGCCTGGCGCAGGGAAACCTGGCTGTGCGTCCATGCCAGGTCGAATACGCGGTCGGACAGATGGCGATCCCGGTACTTTTCGATAAGGCGCAAGCAACTGTCGCGCGTATCCGCCACACCGGTCACGAAGTCGAGCGTCGCCGTCTGCTCGGGATCGAGCGTGATCCGGACGCGAATCGCCACGATCGGGTCGAGCACCGCACCTGCCGTGTCGGTCAGGCGTTCCATCCCGGCGTCGAGCGCCGCGGGCTGTGCCGTGCTGCGACCACGCCCGATGAACCGTGCGCGATCGGTCTCATAGGAAATCGCATCCACGTCCACGTCATGCACGGCGACCAGATGACACATCCACGGCGGCTGCTCGTCCGCGGAACGTGGCCGGCGCGCGCAAAGCAGCGCTTGCATGGACGCCACGATTTCCGTGGTGACGAACAGCTTGCTGAAGGCCGGATGCGCCATGTCGCCGTTGGGATCGGTGAGGACCACCTCGGCATAACTGGTCAGCTCGATGGTGCGCCGCGTGCGTCCGCGATTGGTGACGCGCGTGCGGCGCAGTTCGATATCGTCTTCGGGCGAGACCACGATCTCCGTATGCGTCTCGAAACCGCGCTGCCGCACGCGGAACTCGGCCCGGGACTCCGAGAAGATCGCCTCGAACAGGTCCGTGCGCCGCGCGACGGGTTGGTAGGACGTGGTCCAGACATCACCCGAGTCCGGATCGCGGACGTAGCAGAACATGCCGTGGTTATCGCGCGTGATGTCTTCGCGCCAACGCGTGACCGCCATGGCGTCGCGGCGGCTGTAACCACCACCGGCACTGCTGACCATGACGTGATACCGCCCATTGGAAAGCAGCTGCACGGCGGGACGCGGACGGTCGGGATCGGTGAACAGGCGCAGGCGTGCCTCGGGCAGGGACGGTGCCTTGGCATCGTCGCCCAGCCCGGCGGTGTGCAGGTACTCCGTGGCGCTGCGAGGCACACGCTCCTGAAGGAGCAACGTGGTCGCCATGACATGCGGGTCCGATTCGAAACGCCGAACCATGGGCTGGCCGAGCAGCAGGTGATTGATCGACAGGAGCGACATGCCCTGATGGTGGGCCATGAACGATCGCACGACGACGGCCTCCTGCCCCGGAGGCAGGCGCGACGGCGTGTAATCGACCGCTTCGTACAGACCGAAACGACCGGCCACGCCCGCATCGGTGAGACGTCGCAGGTTGCTGGTGGCTGCCGCAGGCGCGACCATCAGCGCAAGCACGCTGGCGTACGGTGCGACGACGAGGTCGTCACCCAGGCCACGTTTGAGACCCAGGCCGGGCACGCCGAAGGCACGGTACTGGTAGGTCAGATGCGCGTCCACGGCGTTGTAACCGGATTCGGACACGCCCCAGGGCAGGCTGCGCTGCTTGCCATATTCGATCTGCCTGGCGACGGCCGCACGACAGGTCTGGTCGAGCAGGCTGCCTTCATACGTCGGCATCACCAGCATCGGCATCAGGTATTCGAACATCGACCCGGTCCACGAAAGCAGCACCGGCGAGCCACCCGTCGTTGTCAGCAGGCGCCCGAGTGAGAACCAGCTCTCCTGGGGAATCTGGCCCTGGGCGATGGCGACAAAGGTAGTCAACCGTGCCTCGGAGGCCAGGAGGTCGTAGAACGACTGATCGAGCACGCGCCGATCGATGTCATAGCCGATCGACATCAGGTGCCGGTTGTCGTCGTACAGGAAGGCGTGGTCCATGATGGCCAGTTCGCCCGCCAGCGCGGCGATATTGCTTAGCGCCTCGATGCGCGCGATCGCGGCGGCACGCTGCGCCGCGTCTGCCGTGGCTTYGCTCGCCCGCTCCAGCAAGGTCGGGATGCCGACGACATGCCCTTCCCCACCGTGCCACTGTTCCGCCTCGGCCGTCAGGTCGTCGCATTGCGCCTTCAGTCGCGAAAGCCAGAAGGCCGCCTCGTCCGAAGGCTCGCGCGCCAGTGCAGGCATCATCATGCGCAAGCGGTCGGCCTGGGTGCAAGCGAACGCAGACACTGCATCCATCGAGCGGGGCGGCGAGGCCACAGCGGTGAGCAGTTCGTCCGACCACGCGAGCAGGTCCGGCCGTTCGGTATCGTCCACATGTTGAACGAGGACGCCGAGCGTGTCGCGCAGGCCTTCGATCGACACGGCACGAAACACCGGTTCGTTCGATAACGCAAGCAGGCCCCGCTGGAGAGTCAGCAGGTGACCTGCAAGGTTGCCGCTGTCCACGCTGGACACGTACAGAGGACGCAGGGGCGTGAGTGTTTCCGTGTCATACCAGTTGTAGAAGTGACCCCGGTAACGCTCGAGCGAATGCATGGTGGCGAGCGTGGCCGCCGTGCGGCTGATGACACCACCCAGGCCGAGGAAACCGAAGTCGAAGGCGGCGAGGCTCGCGAGCAGCCCCAGGCCCATGTTGGTTGGCGACGTGCGTCGGGCCACCCGGATGTCGGGTGTCATCTGCACGTTGTCCGGTGCCAGCCAGTGATCGTCGTGTCCGACGTGGGCCTCGAAAAACGCCCAGGTGCGGCGAGCCAGCAGGCGAAGGAACGTCCGGTCCGATGCGCTGGGCACGTAGACATGGCTTACGTCGGGACGACTCACCCACCAGGCGAACACGGGCGAGAAGAACCAGAGCAGGAGCACCGGTGCGGCAATGGTGAGGACCATGGGTCGATCGACGACGAGCAGGACGGAAAGCACGACCGCGACGGCGGGGCCAGCCCACATGGCGCGCCACGGGATTTTATGCGCGCCTCTTCCGCTGCGTTCCACCTCGCTCGACGAACGCCATTGCAGCAGGTGACGGTGACTGATCACGATGCGCCACAGCGAGCGGACGATGGCGTCGATGCTTACCCACGCCTCGTGAGGCAACCACGCCATCGAGAACACCAGGCGCAGGCCGTGCTGGCCCGTCGCGACCAGCGAGGCGCGGGCGTGCTGTCGCCAGGCGATGTCGCGGGGCTTGCGCGCCGCTTCCATCAAGGCCTGCAGGAGTACCGGCACGAAGGCCATCGACAACACGCCGAGCGTCCAGCTCAGTACCGGCGCGATCCACAACCAGCCCGCCACGAGCAGGGCCAGTGCCGCCGGGGCGCCCGCGCTTCGGCGCAGGTTATCGAAGATTTTCCAACGCGACAGATGACTGAGATCGTTGCGCCGCCATCCGTCACGGGTGGGTACCGTGGGCATGAGCCACGGCAACAACTGCCAGTCGCCGCGCATCCAGCGATGACGACGAATGCTGTCGTCGACATAGCGTTCGGGATTCTCCTCGAAGACCAGCACGTCGCTGAGCAGGGCTGTACGCGCAAAGCAGCCCTCGATCAGGTCGTGGCTGAGTACGCGCTCGTCGCGGAGGCGTCCGGCCAGTGCGTGTTCAAAGGCATCCACGTCGTAGATGCCCTTGCCGATGAACGAACCTTCGTGAAAGAGGTCCTGGTACACGTCCGAGACGGCACGGGTGTACGGGTCGATACCTGCATCAGCGCCGTACAGGCGCGCATAGGACGACCGTGCCTGCGCCGGCAGGCCGATGCCCACGCGCGGCTGCATGATGCCGTAACCGGCCACCACCACGCCCCGTGCTTCGTCGAACACCGGGCGGTTCAGCGGATGATCCATCGCAGCGATCAACAGGTGCGCCGTATCGCGTGGCAGCTGCGTATCGGTATCCAGGGTGATGACGTAGCGCACCGGTGGCAGGCTTTCGATCCGCCCGACGATCAACAGAAAGCGATCCGCGCCCTCGCCACGGAGCAAGCCGTTCATGGCCGCGAGCTTGCCGCGCTTGCGATCGGCTCCGATCCAGCGTTGTTCCGTTTCGCTCCACTCGCGTGGTCGGTGGAAGAGATAGAAGCGGTCGACGGCCGGCGAGGGATACCTGGTATTGAGCGCATCGACGCGCGCCCTGGCGCGCTCGAGGATGGCAGCGTCGCCCGGCATCGATACCGCGTCCGCATCCATGAAATCGGTCAGCAAGGCGAAATGCAGGACCTCGTCGCGATTGGCGAGGAAACGCACTTCGAGTGCTTCGGCCACATCGTCGACATCGTCGGGGCTGCCGAGCAGCGTCGGCACAGCCACCATGCTACGCGCCTGCGGGGGAATGCCCTTGGCGTAATCCATGCGCGGCAGGTGGTCGGGCGTGGTAACCAGGATCGCGGCCAGATTGAGCAGGCTCAGGGTGAGCTGACTGGCGACGATGAGGGCACCGAAGGCCAGCGCGGCAGCGATCCAGCCCGACCCCGGCGGCAAGGCCGCACTTTCGACGAGGCCGGTGGTGAGGCCTGCCAGTAACAGGAGAAAGGCCGTTAGCGAAAAAGCGAAAGGTGCCCGGTCGAACACGCGCCGGCAGCGCGACGCGAACGATTGCCGCGTGCGCAGTCGACGCTCGAGGGCGGGCAGCCCCGCACCGACCAGGTGATAACCCACATGGGTCACCGCGCCATCGCGTGGCTCGCCCGGATCGGGGCAGCTCGCTGCGAGAGCGGCGCGTGCCGTGGCCACTTCGCCGATACGACCCGCTCGCGCCAGGCGTTCCACAGCGTGCCGGTAACGGTCGCGACTGGCGAAATCCATGGCCGCGTAAATGCCCGCCGGGTCCTCGCGCAGGCAGGCCTCGACCAGGCTGGCGTGTTCGACGAAGTCGCGCCAGTCGACGGTCACCAGCGCACGAAGGCTGCCGATGCTATTGCCGACCGACACCTGGTGCGCGGCCTGCTGCTGCGACTCCATCTGCACGAGGTAGTCGATGCTGCGGCCGGACTCGGCCAGGCGCTGTTCGATCCAGCCCAGCGGCATCGCGAGCGCCGGCCCCTGCCCTTGCAGACGGCGAACGAGCTCCGCGACGAAAGGCGCACTCATCACCGGTGAGGAGCGCGCCATATCGGCGACAACCAGCACCACGTTCTTCGGGTCCTCCGCGGCCATGCGGGTCATGGCATCGGCCCAGCGCGTCGCGCGTCGGCGCCTGGCCTTGTCGAGCATCACGCGTGCGGCAATACGCCGGAGGTTCTCGATCAGCGCCAGTCGCAGCATGATCGGAATCGCCCACAGTTCGCCCAGTTTGAGCGGCACCACCGACTGGTAGGTCTGCAGGAAACGCGCGAGGCCTGCCGCATCGATACGGCCGTCGCCATGCGAGATGACCTCCAGCGCGATGTCGTAGACACGCGGCAAGCCGCGCGACGGCCCCTCCTCCAGCTGCACCAGTTCACGGCTGTAGCCCTTGGGGAAATCCTTGTTGGCGATGCGGATGTGTTCTTCGATCAGGTAAAGGTTGTCGAGCAACCATTCCCCCGCTGGCGTGGTGCCCGAACCGCGCCGTGCCGCCGCCATCAGCGCTTTGCAGACCTCCAGGATGACCCGTTCGTTATCGGCCAGCCGGGGTAACAACCATTCCGCGGAGYGCCGCGTCGCCACTTCATGGCGTCTGGCGAGCACCAGCCCGTGGGCTTCCATCTGGTCGGCGTTGAAAAGTTCCGCCCGCAGTGCGGGCTCACGCTCCGGACTTGGAGCGTCATGAGGACTTGCGCGCCTGAACAGCTCTATATCCTGCCCCTTGGGGGTGGTGGGATTCGTTTCATGGATCAGCGCGGCGTGGCCCCGAAAGGCCGCCGAGCCAGTCTACGCTCTCCCGGCCGCCCTAGCGCGCCGTGCGGAAGGTCAGGTTGAGGCGGTCCATGCCCGTCAGCGGGTGTTCCGAGGCTTTCAACGGCAGCACGCCGTGGTAGTTCATGCGTGACGGACCGCCCCATACGACCACGTCGCCGTGAACCAGTGGGATATTCAGCGGTTTGACGCCTTTACCCTGTCCACCGAACTGGAACATGGCAGGCACGCCCAACGACACGGACACGATGGGCTCGGAATCGCGCCGCTCGTTACGATCCTGATGCATGGTGAGGCGCGAGCCGGTGACATAGCGGTTCACCAGGCAGGCGTCCGGCACGAAGCCTTCGAAGCCAGCCTCCGCCGCCGCTTCCGCCGCCAGCCGCATGAACAGCGCCGGCATGACCGGCCACGGCTGGCCTGTCGCCGGATCGATCGCGTCATAGCGGTAGCCGCGGCGATCGCTCACCCAGCCCACCTTGCCGCAATTGGTCATTGCCACGCTCATGGTGTGGCCACCAGGGGTCACCAGGTGCCGGAACGGCGAGACGGTAGCGATGGCGCCGATGAGCTCGACCAGGCGCGCACCGTCGTCCCGTGCGAACGCGCGCAGCACCACGGCGCCCGGGCCCAGAGGCTCGTTGCGTCGCTCGGTGGCGGGAAAATCGGCGAAAAGATCCGCAGTCATGTCCCTATTATCCCCGTTGCACACCCTTTAGGGTCCAGTTGCGCGAGAATCGGGTATCACCTGCCTGAGCTCTTTTCGATGTCGCAGCCTGCCCCACCGTCCGACCCGGAAGTCGATCCCACCCTGCAGCACAGCGGGCTGGATTTTCCGGTCGTGGGCATCGGCGCCTCGGCCGGTGGCCTGGCAGCCCTGGCCCGATTCCTCGAAGCCATGCCTGCCGAGCCAGGCATGGCTATCGTCATCGTGATGCACCTGTCGCCGCGGCACGACAGCATCGTCGATCGCATCCTGCAGCGCTCCACGAGCATGCCCGTTACCCAGGTGACCGCGACGCTGCCATTGCAGAAGAACCACGTTTATGTGATCTCGCCACGGCACGCGCTTTCGATGAACGACGGCTACCTGCGCCTGCTCGACATGGAGCGTCCGCGCGGCAGGCATGTGTCCATCGACTTCTTTTTCCGAACGCTTGCCGAAGTGCATCGCGAAAAGGCGTTCGCTGTGATCCTCTCGGGGACCGGATCGGACGGTTCGGTGGGCATCGCGCGTATCCACGAGCGCGGCGGCATCACCCTGGTGCAACAGCCCGAGGATGCCGAATACGACCAGATGCCGCGCGCCGCCATTGCCACCGGCGCCGTCGACGTCATTCTTCCCGTGGCCGAGCTTCCCGAACGCATCGTCGCCATGGCCCGTGATGCGTCGAAGATCGTTTTTCCCGCCGGCGCGGCCCTCGACGATACCTCCGATGCGGGCGAAGCGGCGGCGGAGGCCGTTTCTCGCGAACACGAGGACGCCCTGCGCGACATCATGCTCATCC
>NZ_JBFUJE010000153.1:0-8469 GCF_056401535.1 Luteibacter sp. P4_E6
GGCATCCGTCATGCGGAGAGCCGCTCCGGGTCCACCATCGGCGTCAGCGGGGCGCTCTACGCGATGCGCCGCTCCCTGTTCCAACCGATCCCCCCAGGTACCGTCCTCGACGATGTACTTGTCCCGATGCGCGTGGCCGCCCAGGGCATGCGCGTGGTCTTCGAACCGCGCGCCATGGCCTGGGACCAGCCCTCCCAGGTGCCCGAAGACGAACGCCGCCGCAAGATCCGCACGCTGGCGGGCAACTACCAGTTGATCCAGCTCGCACCCTGGCTGCTCCTGCCTTGGCGCAATCCACTTTGGCTGCGTTTTGTCAGTCACAAGCTGCTCCGGCTGCTCGCGCCCTGGCTCATCCTCACACTCACTGTGAGTACCGGGGCGTTGTTCACCCGGCACCCGATGTATGCCTTCGCCTTCTGCTGTCTCGTCGCCGGTGCGCTGATGGTCGGCCTCGCACGCCTGCGCCCCGCACTCGGCCGCCTGCTTCCCCTGCGAATCGCCGTGGCGTTCTTCTACCTCAACCTCTTCGCGGCGCAGGCCTTGCTGGCCTTCGCACGCAATCGAAGGCTGCACTTATGGTGATCGATATGAACGGTGGCGCTCCAGGCATCCGTGGCCGTCTCGGTGAACTCTGCTATTCCAGCGGCCTGCTGCATTCGCTGCAGCGGGTGCGTGCCTGGTGGCAGCGTGACCTGCGCATCCTCGCCTATCACCGCATCATGCCGCTGCCCGATCCGGATACTTACGAATTCGACCTCGAACTGATCAGCACGCCACCGGACCAGTTCCGCGAGCAGATGCTACGCCTGCGCAAGTACTTCCGGCCCATGCGCCTGACGGACATCGTCGCGGCGCTGGATGCCGGCGAAGCACTGCCGCCGGACACGGTCGCCGTGACCTTCGACGACGGCTACGACGACAACTATCGCATTGCCGCGCCGATCCTCGACGAGCTGGGCGTGCCGGCCACCTTCTTCCTCTCCACCGGACATATCGACAGCGGCAAGCCGTATGCCTACGACTGGCTGGTCCATATGATCCTGACCACCAGTGCACCTCGCCTCGTGCTCCCGGATCTGCAGATCGACGTTCCGCTTCCGCCCGACCGCGCTTCACGGCGACGCATCGCCGGCAGCATCCTGCTGAAGATGAAATGGCTGGATGCACTGGGCCAGACCGCCATGACCGACCGCCTCGAGTCCGAGTGGAACATGCCCTCGGCCCACGCCCGGCCGGTGGACTGTCGCCCCATGACCTGGAACCAGGTGCGCGAGATGGAAGCGGCCGGCCTCGAGTTCGGCTCCCACGGTGTGCACCATCGCATGCTCGCCCGGTTACCACCGGACGAGATGGAGCGCGAGATTCGCGAGTCGAAAGCCACGCTCGACCGCGAGCTTCGCAACCCGTCGATCCTCATGTCCTACCCCGTCGGTGGCGACCGTGCATACAACGACGCGGTGATCGCGGCGACCCGCAACGCGGGGTTCAAGCTGGCATGCAGCTACATCTGCGGGACCAATGCCGAGCCCTCCGAGAATCGCTACTCCCTCTACCGCCTTCCGGTCGAAAGCAACATGGGCCCGGGCTGGTTCGCCGCCATGCTCGCCCTGCCGCAGCTGATGAGCTACCCCACGCCGGCGCATGAGGCGAATGGCCCCAAGGAACAGGCATGTTCCCTCTGATCCTCCTCTACGTGGTACTCACGATCATCCGGCCGCAGGACTACCTGCCCGGGCTGGAGAACGTGCCCGTTCTTCCCGTCGTGCTTTTGCTCGCCTTTGCGTCATGGCTGTTCTCGAACACCAAGACGTTCGCCGCGCCGCAGTTCCTCATTCTTCCCGCCTTCCTGCTCATCCTGATGATCTCCGAGGTCACCAACGGCTGGACCGGCGGCGCGATCGATGAACTCGCGCGCTTCGGTCCGGTCGTGATTGCCTTCTTCATCTTCGGCGCAGCCTGTAACACGCAAAAGCGCGTCCGCGTTGCCATGGGCGTATTCGTCACCTGTGCCGCCGTGCTCGCCCTACACGGCGTCGAACAGTCGCGACTGGGTACGGGCTGGACCGGCATCCCACTGAGCGAAGGTGGACGCATCCAGTACGTCGGCATCTTCAACGACCCGAACGACCTCGGCCTGCTGTTCGCCGCCTGCCTGCCCATGTCGGTCTTTCTCGGCCGTCGCGGCACCGGGATGATGCGCCCCGTTTGGCTGGGAAGCGCCATGCTCCTGCTTTACGGCATCGTCCTGACCAACTCGCGCGGCGCCCTGCTCGCCGTGCTCATCATCGCCGGCTGCTACGTCTGGTATCGCAAGGGTATCGTGGTGGCGGGCATCCTCGGCGTGGTCGGCCTGACCGCCATGAAGCTTGTCTCCTCGCGCATGGACGAGCTCGACGCGGGTGAGGAATCCGCGGCCGGGCGTGTCGATGCCTGGTACGCCGGCCTCGAGATGTTCCGCGACAACCCCGCTTTCGGCGTGGGCGCCGGCAACTTCACCGAATACAACGAGCTCACCGCGCACAACTCGTTCGTGCTGGTCCTGGCCGAAACCGGCTTCGTCGGATTCGTGCTCTGGCTCGCTTTCGTCGGCTACGGCTTCTGGATGATGCTCACCATCCTCCGCCACGTGCGCGTCCCCGGCACAGACCCCAGGGTCGAAGCGGAGTGGGTGATGGAAAAGCAGATCGCACTCACCCTGCTGCTTTCGCTGTGCGGCCTGTTCGCCGCCGCCTTCTTCCTCAGCCGCAGCTATATGGTGGTGCTGTACCTGATCGCCGCCATGGTCGCGGGCCACTACATCGGCGCACGCAAGCGCTGGCCGGAACTGCCCTTCTTTCGTCTCTCCGACGGTGGATGGCGCTGGGTACCCGCCGCCGCAGGTAGCGTCGCCGCCCTCTTCGTTCTCGTCGCCGTGCTGCTGAGAACCGTATGAGCTTCTACGAATCCGCCCTGCGTAACGTCATCTGGCCCGCCTACGAAGGCGGCCTGCGTCGACGTGGCACGCCGCGACATATGCGACGTTACGAGAGCGACCAGTGGCTCAGCCGCGAAGCGATCGAAGCGCTGCAGTTCGAGCGCCTGCAGGCGTTGCTCGACTGGTGCTACCGCGAGGTACCGTTTTACCGCGAGCACTGGACGGCGCTGTGCATCGTACCGCGTGACATCCGGAGCATGGCTGACTTCGCGCAGTTGCCGGTGCTGACGAAAGCCGACATCCGCAACCATGCCGACGACCTGAAAGCTTCTTCGCTGAAAGCCGGCCTCGGCTACAAGGCCACCGGCGGATCGACCGGCGAACCGCTGCGCTTTGGCTTCACCCGCGAGAGCAACGACCGCCGCGTCGCCGTGATGTGGCGTGGCTATCGATGGGCGGGTTCACGCATGGGTCGACGCACACTCTTTCTCTGGGGCGGGCCCGTAGGTAACCCCAGCGCGAGTCATCAGCTGAAGGACCGCCTCTACAACACCGTGTTCGCACGGAAGCTGCTCGACAGCTTCCGCATGAGCGAATCGAACCTCGCCGACTATGYCGACGCGATCGACGCCTACCGTCCCGAAGTCATCGTCGGTTATGTCGGCCCGCTGGTGCGGCTCGCCGAGTGGCTGCTGGCGAACAACCGCCGCGTGGCTTCCCCCGCGTCGATCATCGGTGCGGCAGAGGCCCTGCATCCGTTCCAGCGGGAGATCATCGAGCGCGCCTTCGGCGCGCCGGCCTTCAATACCTATGGCTGCCGCGAGTTCATGCTGATCGCTTCAGAGTGCGAGCACCGCGACGGCCTGCACGTCAACGCGGACCATCTCGTGGTCGAGACACTGGATGCCTATGGCAAGCCGACAACGACGGGCAGCGGCGAGATCGCCATCACCGACCTCTACAACTACGGCATGCCATTCATTCGCTACGTCAATGGCGACATGGCCACCCACGCCGACGGCAAACCCTGCGCCTGCGGTCGCGGCCTGCCCAGGCTGGCATCGGTGGACGGACGCAAGCTCGACGCCATTCGTACACCCGCGGGCCACGTCCTGCCGGGAGAATTCTTCCCGCACATGCTCAAGGACGTGCCGGGCCTGACACGCTTTCAGCTGGTACAGCGCCGCCTCGACCGGCTCGACCTGTCGATCGTGCGTGGCGATGCATTCAACGATGAATCGCTCGATTACATCCGCCATGAAGTGGCCAAGGTGCTCGGTGAGAGCGCCGAGCTGCACTGCCACTTCGTCGACGATATCCCGCTGACCCGCAGTGGCAAGCTGCGCGTCACCGTCTCGGAGCTGACTGAGTGAACATCACCCACTTCGTCGAGAACCTCAATCGCGGCGGCCTGGAGCGGATGGTGCTCGATCTGGTCACGGAACAACGGCGCCTCGGCCACAAGGTGCAGGTGGTCTGCCTGTTCGAGCGCGGCTCGCTCGCCGGCGAACTGGATGGCCTCGGCATCCCGGTGCACGCCTGCCACAAACAGCCCGGCTTCGACCTTCGCGCCGTTGGCCGCGCCCGCGCTCACATTGCCGCGCACCACACCGAAGTGCTGCATACACACAATGCGGTGGCGCACTACCAGGCCGTGCTCGCCTCGGCCGGCATGGGCATCCGCCAGGTGGTCAATACACGTCACGGCATGGGCGGACAGCAGAAACCCAGTCGCCGCGAATGGCTGTTCCGTCGCGCCATGAAGGCGACCGATGCCGTGGTGGCCGTCTGCGAGGCCGCGCGCCGCGATGCGGTGCACCGCGGCATCGTACCGGCGGCGAAGGCTTGCGTGGTACCCAACGGTATCGTGCTTGGCGGCTTCGATCTGGCCTCGGACACGATGCACGAGCGGCTCACACGCATGCTCAACATCCCCACGGGCACGCGCATCATCGGCACGGTGGGCCGGCTCAACTGGGCCAAGGACCAGGCCAGCCTCATCCGCGCCTTCCGTGAGGTGCACCAGAGCCGCCCGGATACCGCCCTCGTCCTGGTCGGCGATGGCGAGCTGCGCGAGACCCTGCGTGCCTGCGCCTTCGATGAGGGCGTGGCCGGCGCCGTGCATTTCCTCGGCGACCGCAACGACGTACGCCAGTTGCTGCAGGGTTTCGACCTGTTCGTACTCTCGTCGATCACGGAGGGCTACTCGATGGCCCTGCTCGAGGCCTGCGCGACCGGCCTGCCGATCATCGCCACGGACGTCGGTGGCAATGCAGAGATCGTTCGCGACGACGCCACCGGACGACTGGTCCCCGCGGCCGATGCACCCGCCCTGGCCAGCGGCATTCTCGGCCTGCTCCACGAATCCCAGCGCGCCGCGTCGTTCGGCCGTGCGGCGCGTCAGTGGGTGGAAACCCATGGCTCGCTCGAAGCCATGGCGACGCGGTATGGAAAGCTCTACTTTKGCGACATGGAGGCGGTCTCATGAAGATCCTGGTCCTGACCAACCTGTTCCCCACGCCGTGGGATCCGCGCCGTGGCACCTTCAATCGCCAGCAGTTCCAGCGGCTGGCCGAGCGCCACGAGGTGGATGTCCTCACTGCCGTCGATTTCCGTGAACGCATGGCCGGCGCCCAGGGCACCGTGAACGTCCCGGGCGTCAAGCGCGACCATTTCACGTTCTATCACCCGCCGGGCATTGGCCGCTTCCTCAACGCTTTCTGCTTCTTCGCCAGCGTGATGTGGCAGCGCGGCCGCGAACTGCGCGCCGCGCGCTACGACGTACTGCTGGCCAGCTGGGCGTTTCCCGATGCGGTTGCCGGTGCCTGGGTAGCGCGACTGCTAGGCATACCCTATGTGGTCAAGGTGCATGGCAGCGATCTCAACGTGCAGGCCGAAGCCCGCCTGCGCCGCCCGCAAATTCGTGCGGCCCTGCGCGGTGCAGGCGCCGTGGTGGCGGTAAGCAAGGCCCTCGCGCGCAAGGCCGTCGAGCTGGGTGCGCCCGCGGAAGCCGTCGAAGCGATTTACAACGGTGTCGATACCCGCGTATTCAACCGCGGCGATCGCACCGCGGCGCGCCAACGGCTAGGCCTTCCGGCCGAAGTGCCCATCGTGCTCTACGCAGGTAACCTCAAAGCCACCAAGGGCTGTCACGACCTTATCGAAGCGTTCCCCATGCTGGTTAAGCGCCATCACGATGCACGTCTGATCTATGTTGGCGACGGCGCCTCACGAGCGAACCTCGAGGACCGCGCCGCCTCGCTCTGCTGTGCGCCGGCCGTGCGTTTCGAAGCCGCCGTGGACCACGCCGCGCTGGCCGACTGGTTTCGCGCCGCCGACGTGCTCTGCCTGCCGAGCCACAACGAGGGCGTACCGAACGTCGTGCTCGAGGCCATGGCCTGCGGCACACCGGTAGTGGCGACCGCCGTCGGTGGCATTCCGGAAGTGCTGCCGGAGACGGCGGGCATCCTCGTACCGGTCCATCAGCCCCATGAACTGGGCACGGCCCTGGTCGAAGTCTTCGAACGTCATTTCGATCCCGCCGTGATCGCCGCGCATGCGGCTACCTTCCGTTGGGACGAGAACATCGATCGCCTGGAGCACACGCTCCATCGCGTAGCCGCCGGCGAACCGGCACATCTTGGCGCCAACGCATGAACTGGAAACTGAAAAAACACGACTTGCTCGGCTTGTTGCCGGAGGCGCTCGTGCTGACGCGCACGCGCGACCATGACCTGCGTTATCTCAGTTTCGACGACGGTCCGGACCCTCAGCACACGCCCAGGCTTCTGGACACGCTGGCACGACACAACGTGAAGGCGAGTTTTTTCCTGGTCGGCGAGAAGATCGAGCAGTACCCGGAGATCGTCCAGCGTATCGTGGCGGACGGCCACATGATCGGCAATCACTCCTACAGCCATTGGTCCTTCACCAACATGGATCTGCGCAAGCAGCTCGACGAGGTGTACCGGACCGACGCGCTGTTGCGCCTGTTCGACAACCGGCCGCACCACCGGATGCGCCCCCCGCATGGATACGTCGGGGCAAAGCTTCTCCTGCATTTCGCGCGCCGCAAGCGCAGCTTCATTTACTGGTCGTACGACAGCCTCGACTACCAGGACCGCCCGATCGAAGCGCTCATCTCGCGCCTGCGCGACGACCCGCCCGCCGCTGGCGACATCGTGCTCATGCACGATGACAGCGACAAGGCCGCCGAGGCGCTCGACGTCATGCTGCCGGAATGGCTCGGCCAGGGCATTCGCTTCGGCGCCCTGCCCGGCAACGCCCCTTGAATATCCTCTACCACCACCGGACGCGCGGACGCCACGTCGAGGGCGTGCATATCCGCGGGATCGTGCACGCGCTCCGCGATCTGGGGCATGACGTATCGGTCATGTCGTTCCCCGGTGCCGATCCGGAACGTGAGGCGCCCGAGGCTGCCACCGGCGGACGCGGCCGTCTCGCAGGCCTGGTCACGAAGCTGCCAGGCGTGGTCTTCGAGATGTTCGAACTGCTCTACAACCTCGTCACGCTGGCCCGCATGCGCCGCGCATGGCGCACGCACCCGCCGAAGCTGATCTACGAGCGTTACTCGCTATTCCTCTTCGCGACGATTTGGCTGGCCCGTCGTCGCGGCATCCCGCTGGTGCTGGAAATCAACGATTCCGCCCTGGTCGATCGCGTGCGACCGCTGACCATGAAGGGTCTGGCGCGACGCATCGAAGGCTGGTGCCTGCGCCACGCCACCGGACTGGTCTTTATCTCCACCTACTTCCGCGACGCGGCCATCGCGGCCTACGGCGACATCGCGCCGTCGGTGATCTCACCAAACGCCGTCGACCTGTCTCGTTTCGATCCCGCGCGCTTCGACCGCGAGACGTTGCGCCACGAACGCGGGCTGAGCGGCCGCACCGTGTGCGGGCATATCGGCGCCTTCGCCCATTGGCATGGCGTGGACGACTTCGTCGAGGCCATCGCCAGCCGTCTTCACGACGTGCCGGAGCTGGCCCTGGTCTTCGTCGGCGACGGCAAGACGCTCCCCGCGGTGCGCGCCCTGGTCGCCGAGCGGGGCCTGAGCGACCGTGTGCTCCTGCCCGGCCGGGTGCCCCACGAGGACGTCGCCAGCTGGATCGCCTGCATGGACTATGCCGTGTTGCCGAATTCCAATCACTACGGCTCTCCCATGAAACTGTTCGAGTTCATGGGCATGGGCGTTCCCATGGTCGCACCGGATTACGCGCCGGTCGCCGAAGTGATCGCCGATGGCCGCACGGGATGGTTGTTCCCGCACGGCGACGCCGCCGCCTGCGTCGAGCGCGTGCTCAAGCTGGCCCGGCTGACCGATGAACGCAGGCGCGTGGGTCATGCCGCGCGTGACTACATCGCCAGCGAGCGGCAGTGGCGCAACAACGCCGAGCAGTTGCTCACCCTGGTGCCAGCCGGAGTCGCCGCGTGATCGTCCTCGCCCTGATCGTCTTTCTCCTGCTCGCTTTCGCCGCCGCGGTGACGGTGGCGATCCGCGCGCGCAACATGCAGTACTGGCTGTGGGGCTACCT
>NZ_JBFUJE010000154.1:0-8410 GCF_056401535.1 Luteibacter sp. P4_E6
GTTCCGCAACCGTCGCGCCGGTATCGGCGTTCCGCAACCGTCGCGCCGGTATCGGCGGGTTTCCGCGCCGCGTGCCGGAGATTCTCGCGATCGACCCCGAGACGCTCGACGCCGGTCGCCGGGATGCCCTCCTCGCCGAGTTCCGCGCGGACATCCAGAACGCCGCGGCGCACCTCGAGTTCGATTACAACGACGACCCGCGCCTCGAAGCCCTGATCGACCTGCTCGACGCGCACCCGTCCGACAAATTCCTGCTCATCTGCCGCAGCCAGGCCAAGGTGCTGGCGATCGAAGACGCACTGCGCACGAAGAGCGGCGTAGGCGTCGCCCGTTTCCACGAAGGCCTCGGCATCGTGCAGCGCGATCGCAACGCGGCGTTCTTCGCGCAGCCAGACGGCGCCCRCCTCCTGCTGTGTTCCGAGATCGGTTCGGAAGGCCGCAACTTCCAGTTCGCCCACCGCCTGGTGATGTGGGATCTCCCGCTGGATCCGGACCTGCTCGAGCAGCGCATCGGTCGCCTCGACCGTATCGGCCAGCGTCACGACATCGTCGTGCACGTGCCCGTGGTCGAGCAGAGCGCGCAGCACGTGCTGGCCCGCTGGYACGACGAGGGCCTGGACGCGTTTCGTTCGAGCCCCGCCGATGGCCGCGAACTGCTTCGCCGTTTCGGCGAGCTGCTCGCCAACCTCGCCGACGAACACGCCCGCGAGGACGATTCGCGCGACCAGGAACTCGACGCACTCATCGCGGAAACCCGTGGCGCGCATGAGGAGCTCTCCGCCCTCATCCACGCCGGTCGCGACCATCTGCTCGAACTGGCCGCCAGCCGCGATCCACATGCCGATGACCTCGCCTCCAGCTTCGCCCGCGAGGACCAGGATCCAGCGCGCGATGCCTTCATCCAGCGCCTGTTCGAAACCTACGGCGTGCATACGGAAGAACTCGCACCCGACATCGTGCTGCTCGACCCGCAGTACCTGTCGACCGACGGCCTGCCCGGCTTTGCCGATGGCCCGCTTTCGGTAACGTTCTCGCGCGACGTCGCACTTGCCCGCGAAGACCTGCCCTTGCTGCGCATGGACCACCCGATGGTCTACGCCGCGGTGGACCTGCTGGTGAGCGGCGAAACGGGCAACGCCGCGTTCCTCGTCGACGATGCCCTGCCCGTACGCACCGCCCTGCTACAGACCGTTTACGTGCTCGAGATCATCGCCGATCGCGCGCTGGACGCCGGCCGCTTCCTGCCCGCGACACCGCTCGTCGTTGCGGTGGATACCAAGCTGTCGGAACGCCCGGGCTTCCGTCCGAGCGACGTTGCGCTGCGCAAGGCGACGGATCGCAATATCGAGGTGGCTCGCTTCCGAAAGTTTCTCTCGAAGCTGGTTCCGCCGATGCTCGAACACGCCCTCGACCTCGCCGAGGGACGCGCCGAACTGCTCAAGTACGAAGCGATCGACGCCGCGAAGCTCGAGCTGGACACCGAGCACGCACGCCTTGTGGCGCTGCGCGCCGTGAACCCGTCCATCGCGGCCTCGGAAGTCGCCGCCATCGCCGCCGAACGCGATGCCCTGCTCGCGGCTATCCCCAACGCGCGCCTGCGTCTGGATGCCGTGCGATTCGTGGTCAGCCCGGACTTCCTTTCCCTGCGCTGAGGGTCAGGACCAGCGGCGTGGTGGCGGTCGCACGCCCCACGCCCAGAGCAACAACAAGCCCGCGAACAGCCCACCCAGGTGGGCGAAATGGGCCACGCCCGCCAACGTGCCGGTGACGCCGAAGAACAGTTCGGCCAGGCCGTAGAGCGTGACGAACAGCCACGCGGGGATACCGATGGGAATCGGGATCATCATCAGCTTCTCGCGCGGGAACAGCATCGCGAAAGCGCCGAGCAGGCCAAAGATCGCACCGGATGCACCGACGGTCGGGAAGACGCGGCCCGGCTCGAACCAGTACACGATGGCCAGCTGGGCAAGCGACGCCGCGACCAGGCAGGTGAAGTAGTAGATGATGAAACGACGCTGCCCCATCACCCGCTCGATCAGCCCACCGAACATGTACAACGCATACATGTTCAACAGGATGTGCATGACCGACCCGTGCATGAAGCCGTAGGTGATCAGCTGCCACGGGCGGAAACCGATGCCGGCGATGTTGCCATTGCCCACGTCGATGGCCATGTCATGGCCCACCGGCCACAGCGCAAACCACTGCGAGAGCGCCAGGGTGTTCTCGTCCTGCAGCAGGAACTGAAGGGCGAAGACCAGGACGTTGGCAATGAGCAGGTTGCGCGTCACCGGAGGCAGGTTGGTCGGCATGGTGGTCCCCGGCCTCAGGCGGTCAGCGGCGTAGGCTGGAGGATCTCGATCCAGTACTGGTCGGGATCCCGGATAAAGGCGATGTGCCGCATGCGGCCATCACTCAACCGCTTCTGGAAGGTGACGCCGAGCTCTTCGAAGCGCGCGCAAGCGACATTCACATCCGGCACGCTGACGCACAAGTGCCCGAAGCCGCGCGGTTCGCTGTTGCCGTTGTGGTACGCGAAGTCGGCGTCGGTCTCGGTCCCATGGTTATGGGTCAGCTCGAGCACGCCCGGCTGCGCCAGCGCCCAGCGCTTGCGCTCCGCGTCGTCGTCGGGAATCACGCTGCGGTCGCCGACCAGGACCAGGTAGACGATGGTGAACTTCGCCTCTTCGTAAACGTGCTTGTAGACCGGCGTGAAACCGAGCACGCGTGTGTAGAAGTCCAGCGAGACGACGAGATCGCGCACGCGGATCATAGTGTGGTTGAACACGAAGCCGTGGGTGGCAGCGTCCGGCGTGGCGGTGACGCCGGGCAGCGATGTGAGGTCGGCGAGGGACATGGGGATATTCCTTGGGACAATGTCCAAGGGTGGCTGCCATGGGGCGGYAATTCAAGCATTTGGGGGGAGTCGCGGTCGGGTTGGCCCGTGGGGCCGCGGCGCGGCTCTTCGAGACGGGCCGTAGCTCCTCTTTCGCTCGCCCGGGAACTGGGCGGCCCTCAGCTTARGCGGCCCCAMGGGCCAACCCGACCGCGACACCGGACGYTGAGGTTGYGTGTGGCACAAGCGCMACGCCGCTTCGTCGCCCGAGCTTCGATGAGCGACCAGACTGCTTTCTGTAGGAGCCGCTTCAGCGGCGAACCCTCAGGTTGTCGAGGTTGCGAAGGAGGCCTTGTGGTGATCGGGCGAGCGGTTGAACCGCCGACACGATGCGATGCAATGCCTCATTCGCGACAACCATCGCTGAGGGTTCGCCGATGAATCGGCTCCTACAGTAGAAAGCATCGCATCACCGCCGGCGCGGCCCGACCGAGAGAAATAGCAACACCACCGCCAGCGCCCCATAAGCCGCAACAAATTGCCACACCAACGTACGCGCGGCGGGATCGAGCAACCAAGGCAGGTACACCGAACCAATCGGTTCCACCGAGTGGATGACGCCGATGGCCGTGAGCACGGCGCCGATCGCGACGATGCCCGCTGCCTTACGCACCTGGCCGTCGATCATCGCGACCACGAAGCTCGCCCAGACCATCGAAGTGATGATGAAGCCGTTGCCGAGGATGACGATGAYCGCCATCGCGGAGATGCCGTGGCTGGCATCGCCATACAGAGCGGCAAAGTGCGCGGGGTCGACGATGGACGGGTCGCCCAGCTTGATCGCCAGCATGCGTGCGATGGCCGGAAAGAAGCTGAAAACCACCGCGCCGGCGTAGCGTAGCGGTGTCGCCTCGAAGGCCTGGGTGGTGATGCCGATCGAGATGAAGACGAGGATCGGTGCGAGCACGGCGACCGGGAGCAACTCCACCAGGTTCGCCAGGTAACCGAAAACGCCGCCCAGCCCGATGACCAGGCCCGTGACCAGGGTGTAGCCCGTACGCGCACCCATCGCCTTGTACGCCGGCTGGCCGATGTACGGCGTGGTCTGTGCTACACCGCCACACATGCCGGCGATCAGGGTGGCCAGGGCCTCCACCAGCAGGATGTCCCGGGTCGGATAGTCGTCTCCGGCGGCGCGGGCGCTCTCCGTCACGTTGATGCCCCCCACCACCATCAACAGGCCGAAGGGCAGGATCAGCGGGAGGTAGGGCACGGTGGCCGGCAGGCCGTCGATGAAACCGAGCGTCGGTAGCGGGAAGCCGAGTCGCCACTGCCATGCGCCCGGCGAGTGATAGCCGGTACCGAGGAAGCCCGACGGCCCCAGCCCGTAGTAAAGGACCACGCCAACAATGAAGGCGCCAAGCACGCCTGGAAGGCCGAACGGTAGCCGCCGCTTGGCCACCAGCGCGTAAAGCACCACGCCCAGACCAGCGAAACCCACGACCGGCACGCGCAGGATCTCCACCAACGGCAGGAAACCCATCAGCACCAGGGCGATGCCGGCGATCGAGCCGAGCAGGCCGGCACGCGGCACGGAACGCTGGACCCATGCGCCAAAGAACGACAGGACGAACTTCAGCACACCCATGACGACCAGCGAGGCCATACCCAGGTGCCAGGTGGCCTCCCCTGCCGCGATCGGGTCCATGCCCGCCTGACGGTACCCCGCGAACGCAGGGCCCAGGACGAGCAAGGCCATGCCAATCGTGGTCGGTGCGTCGATGCCCAGCGGCATCGCGGTAACGTCCTCGCGCCCGGTGCGGGCCGCCAACCGGCGGGCCATCCAGGTGTAGGCGAGGTTGCCGAGCAATACTCCCAACGCGGTCCCCGGAAACATCCGGCGGAACACGATGTCCGCGGGCATGCCGAAGATACCGATGAGAGCCGTGGCCATGAAGGCGAGCAGCGAGAGGTTGTCGACGACGAGGCCGAGCACACCGTTGAGGTCTCCGCCGCCGAAACGGCGACGTGGTGCGATAGTTGTGTTCATCAGAAGGAGATGTCCGCCGGCTGCGTTACACGGAGAACCGACTGGTCGCCCGTCTTTGCCTTCCACGCGGCGCGGATGGCGTCGACCGACGCCTGCTGCGTCGGCGAATCGGGGTAGAGCAGGATCACGAYCTTCGAACGCAGGCGCTCCGGCTTCGTCTGCTTGACGCCCTGCCACTGTCCGTAGGCATCGACCACGGTCAGACCGCTCGGGAATCGTGGCGTCACTTCGTTGTCCAGGAAGGCACGCCAGACAGCCTCATCCACCCCGTCCCGGCCGTCAGCAAGGCCCAGGCCGAAGTAAAGCTCCGTGCGCACCCATCCATGCGTCGCGTCGGGATGCGCGGCATCGCCGCTCAGTGTTGCGCTGCTGTGGTTTGCGGTCGCGGGGCCGTGCTCCGGCCAGTTCACGCAACCCGCCGTGACCAGCGACACAACGAGGAAAAGACTGGCGAGAACCCTCATACAAACCCCTTGCGCAAGCTTCCAAGAAACGGACGTCCATACGGCCAGCCGTCCAACCTATTGACACAGCGTACACCGCGGTGCAACAAATAGTGAAAGGTTCGCACGTTCCTGCGGCCACTGGAACCACCCTGTCGTGAGCTCCCGCCTGCCCCGCCCCGCCTTCGTTGCATGCCGCCTCGCGGCCGATGCGCGATGTCGCCCGGGCCGCGCCACGCACGGCTGACGCCGCGCCCCGACCGCTCCCCGCCCCTCGTCGTCCGCCCTTCGGCGGCAACGACCCCGTGTGCCCGCCAGGAACTTCCATGCACCCTTCCCGCCTCGCTTCCGCCATCGTCATCGCCCTCACCGCCCTTCCCGTCGCCGCGCAAGACGCCGACCGGCCCGCCACCAACCTGGACCAGATCGTCGTCACGGGGACGCACGCCAAGGACCGCACCGTCCTCGACTCACCCGTGCCGATCGACGTGCTGACGGCGGAAGACCTTCGCTCCGCCGGTGCCGTCAACGGCGAACTCGGCCAGGCACTGGCCACCCTGCTGCCTTCGTTCAACTTTCCCCGCCAGTCCAACTCCGGGGGATCCGACCATGTGCGGGCCGCACAGCTACGCGGCATGAGTCCCGACCAGGTCCTCGTGCTCGTCAACGGCAAGCGCTTCCATACCTCGGCGCTGGTCAATAGCGATACCAAGATCGGCCGTGGCACGACGCCGGTCGATTTCAATGCCATTCCCATCAGCGCGATCAAGCGCATCGAGGTGTTGCGCGACGGCGCGGGCGCGCAATACGGCTCCGATGCCATCGCCGGCGTGGTGAACATCATCCTCGACGACGCGCCCGAGGGAGGCGAGGTCGATGCCACGTACGGTGCGTATCACACCAACTTTCGTCCCGGCGACCGCACGATTACGGATGGCCAGAGCGGTTATGTCAGCGCGAAGGCCGGCACGAAACTCGGCGGGAACGGTGGCTTCCTCCGGGCCGGCATCGAAGGCAACAACCGCCAGCCGACCAACCGCGCCGGCCCTGACCAGATCCCCTCGTGGGAGAACCTCTCCCCGGCAAACCTCGCGCTGCAGGGCAAGCGCAACTATGCCGCGGGCGATCCACGTAACGAGAACTACAGTGGCTGGTTCAACGCCGAACTCCCTTTGGGCGATACCGTGCGTGGCTACGCGTTCGGCACGTACACGCAGCGCCGGACGGTCGGCGACAACTACTTCCGCTATCCGGACAGCGACGCCAACGTTCCGTCGATCTATCCGGAGGGCTATCGCCCTGAGTCGCTCGGCTATAACCGCGATATCAACCTCACGGCCGGTGCGCGCAGCCGCGTCGGCGAATGGGATATCGACGCGAGTCTGACCTGGGGCCGCAACACCTTCGATTACGACCTGCGCGATACGGTGAACGTGTCACTCGGCGACGCCAGCCCGACGCACTTCAACATCGGCAAGTACGACAACGCGCAGGGCACCGCCAACCTCGACCTGAGCCGCTCCATCGAATGGGGATCGAAGCTGTTCACCCTGGCGACGGGTGCGGAGTTTCGGCATGAGGGATTTCGTACGTACCCCGGCGACCCCGCGTCGTATGCCGTGGGGCCCGTTGTCGGCGCACCTATCGGCGCGCAAGCGGGCGGCGGCCTCACACCGCAGGACACGGCCGACCTTCATCGCAACGTCGGTGCGGCTTACCTCGACCTCTCCGGTGACCTCACCGACCGGTTCTTCGCCGATGCGGCAGGCCGCTATGAGCACTACAACGATTTCGGCTCCGCCTGGACCGGCAAGCTGAGTGGCCGCTTCGCGATCACCGAGGCGATCGCCCTTCGCGGCGCCGTGTCCAACAACCTGCGTGCGCCGTCGCTGAGCCAGGTCGGCTTCGAATCGACCTCGACGGGCTATGGCGCCGACGGAACGCTGGTGCAGGGGCGCATCCTCTCGGTCAACAACCCCATCGCGCGCGGACTGGGCGCACAGGACCTGAAGCCCGAGAAGTCACGCAATTACAGCCTGGGCCTCACCGCGCAGCTCGGCGAGCGTTTCGACGCGTCCCTCGATGTCTACCGTATCGATGTCGATCACCGCGTCACCCTGTCCGAGACGATCGCTCCGGATGGCCTGGAGAACTATATCGACGCGCGCTTCGGCGTACCGGGCGTCCAGAGCGTGGCCTTCTTCACCAACGCCGTCGACACCCGCACGCGCGGCGCCGAGCTGGTGACGAACTACCGGCAACCGGCCTACGGCGGCAACCTCACGCTCACTGCAACGTACAGCTACAACCGTACGTCGATCCGCAAGGTCCGCGATACGCCGCCCGAACTCGCCGCACTTGGCGCCGATGCCGTGCTTTTCGGCCTGGAGGAACGCAATACGCTCACCGACGCCGCACCTCGCCAGCGCGGCTCGTTCACCGCCCGCTGGGATCATCCCCGTTGGTCGCTGCTGAGCCGGCTGACTCGCCAGGGCAGCACGACCCGTGTCTTCGACTTCGGTGACGGTTTCGTGCCCACGCAGACCTACGGCGCACGCTGGCAGCTCGATGCCGAAGCCGAATGGCACGCGACCGACCGTTTCTCCATCGCCCTGGGCGGCCAGAACATCACCGACCAGTACCCGAACCGCTCGATTCCCGACATCGCCTATGCGGGGAATTTTCCTTACGACGTGATCTCGCCGATCGGCACGAACGGGGCGTACTGGTATGCCCGTGCCAGGTATGCGTGGTGACATGAAAAGAGGCTCTTCGCGGATTACGGGGCCCGGCCGCTCAGCTTTCCCGCCGGGCATTCTTTGGCACCTGGCACCTGGCACCTGGCACCTGGCACCTCGCCCATGGCTCGCCTTCGGCTTCGCGGGTGGCTCGGCTCCGCCATCGCTCTGTACACTTGGGCGTCTCGCGGGGAGACCTTGGTGTCCACCCTCGCTGCTCAGACACGTCCTCCGCGTTCGAGAAGGAAAGGCCGCTGACGCGGCCCATGYATCTGATTGGCCTACGGCCGCTCCACTTGTGCGGAACTCGCCTCGAGGGTGGACACCAAGGTCTCTCACGACG
>NZ_JBFUJE010000155.1:0-8400 GCF_056401535.1 Luteibacter sp. P4_E6
CGCCCAGGTCGAGGCCGGTTTCGTCGGCCGCGCGACGCGGCTCAAGGGGCCGATGCCGGCCGGCGTCACCTACGTGCGCGACTGCACGGTGGGTCCGTACCCGGCCGTGCACCTGGTGACCCGCATGAACGACGAGCCGGTGGTGGCCCTGTACATGCCGGGCAAGATGGACACCACGCCCGGCACCTTCGTGCGCGATGGCTGGGAAGGCAGGCAGATGCCGCTGCACGGCGGCACCCTGGTGGTCCTGGCCCAGCAGGGCGCCAGCCGCAGCGCGATGGACGCCGTGGAGCGGGGCTGGCGTGCCGCGATCGAAGGCCCGGCGCCGCAAGTCATCGGCCGGATCTGAACGAACGCGGCGAGCGCGGCCCCATCCCGGGCCGGTTGGGCGATAATGCCGCCCCGAATCGAGCCACCCCGGAATCGCGATGACCGACCTCGCCGTAGTCGTGCCCGTCTTCAACGAGCGCGACAACATCCCGCCCCTCCTCGCCGAGATCGCCTCGGCGCTGCGCGGCCGGATCGACTTCGAGATCATCTACGTGGACGACGACAGCACCGACGACAGCGTCGCCGTGCTCACCGCCGCCAAGGCGCAGTATCCGGAGCTGCGGGTCATCCGGCACCTCACCCGCAGCGGCCAGAGCACGGCCGTCTGGAATGGCGTGCGCAACGCGCGTGCGCCGTGGATCGCCACGCTGGATGGCGACGGCCAGAACGACCCCGCCGATATTCCCAAGCTGCTCGCCGCGCGTGACGCCTCGCCGGCGCTGAAGCTGTTCGCTGGCTGGCGTGTCACGCGGCGCGACAGTTTCAACAAGCGCATCTCGTCGAAGGTCGCTAATGCGGTGCGCTCGCGCATGCTCCAGGACAGTACCCCGGATACCGGTTGCGGCCTGAAGCTGTTCGAACGCGAGACGTTCATGCGCCTGCCCTACTTCGACCATATGCATCGCTACCTGCCGGCGCTGGTGAAGCGTGCGGGTTTTGCCAGCCAGAGCGTGCCGGTGGGGCATCGTCCGCGCACAGCGGGGACGTCGAAGTACGGGATGCTGGACCGGCTTTGGGTCGGGCTGGCCGATCTGCGCGGCGTGGCCTGGTTGATGCGGCGGGCGAAGGTGACGCGTACGGAAGAGGTCTGAGGCGGCGCTTTCAGCGCTTCAACATCCGCGGCTGCCAGGCATCCAACGCCTTCGCCGTGCGCTCGCGCCCCAGCTCGATCAACTCTCTCGCGCGGTAGAACTCGTACACCGTCGATACATTGCGCGGAATCTCGATCAGCACGTCCGGCTGGTAGGCCGCCAGGCGCAGCCGTGAGAGATTGGCCTGCATCAGGTCCATCGCCTGGGTCATCAGGTCGAACGCACCGGGATCCCTGAGCTTCGGCTTGCCATCCGACGAAGGCAGTACGCGTCCGATCAGACGCCCGAGCTTGGCGGTATACCCTTCGTCGGTGCGCACGGTCACGTCCTTTTCCGGTGGCTTCTGCAGTTCGGCCGCGCCATCCACGCTTACGGCGATCACGTAGTCGGCGTCTTCGCGCATCAGCGGAAGCACCGGCAACGGGTTCAGTAGCGCACCGTCGACCAGCCGGCGACCGTCGTGCACATACGGACGAAAGAGCGTCGGGATGGCGATGGAGGCGCGGATCGCATCGAACAGCGGGCCCTTGGTGAGCCACACTTCGCGCTCGCGATCCAGGTCGGTCGCCACGGCCGTATAGGAAACATTGAGCTCCTCGATGTTGACCTCACCGATGAGCTCACGCAGCGCCGCCATGATCCGGTCGCCCTTGATGAAACCACCGCCCGAGAAGCTCCAGTCGACCAGGCGCAACACGTCGAACCGCGCCAGGGCGGAAACCCAGTCGCGATACACATCGAGCTTGCCCATGCCGTAGATGCCGCCGACGAGCGCACCCATCGACGTGCCGGCAATGGCGACGATTTCAAAACCGCGTTCCTCGAGGACTTCGATCGCGCCGATATGGGCGAGTCCTTTTGCCGCCCCTGCACCGAGCGCAAGGGCCACACGCGGCTTACGCGGCGTACCGCTGGCGGCGGGCAGGGCGCCCGGATCCGCGATATCGATCTCACTCATGCAGCGGCGGCGCTCAGTGGTGGTTGTTCGAACTGTTCTGGTAGCCGGTCAGGGCCAACTGGAGCAGGATCTTCATTTCTTCGCGAAGCGGCAGTGGCGAGACGATCTCGGCATCCGGCCCGTACTTGAGTACGTCCATCAACAGTTCGCGCGAGTTCGAATACGGCACCTTCAGTTCGTAGCGTCCATCCGGCAGGGACTCGCCCTTTTGCTGCGAGTGCCAGTGTTCGTCTGCCACCCAACGCGCGGCATGCGATGAAAAACGGATAGTTGCCCAGGCCTTGGGCTTGCCCGCGAAGATGCCATAGCTGGAGGCGAGCAGGTCGTTAAGCTCGGCGTCGTCCACGTCCCTGGCCTTCGTCTCCAGCGACTGCGGGTCCGCGATGCGATCCACCGCGAAGCTGCGCAGGGCTTCACGGTCGTGGTCCCAGACGTCGAGGTACCAGTTGTCGCGATAGTGGGTGAGCCGCTGCGGTGACACCGTGCGCTTGGAATCGGCATTGGTGGTGCGCGCGCGGTAACGGAAGCTCAGCTGGCGACGTTCGAGCGTCGCGCCTGCGACGATGCGAAACACCTGCTGGTCCATCTTGCGCGCGCCCCAGGAAATCACCCGGATGCGGTCCACGGGCAAGGCCTTTCCGCTGCCGTGGTCGGAAAGCAGGCGTTCGATGCGCGCCTTGAACGGCGCCAGCGCGCCTGCGAGCACACCGGGATCGGATCGACCGATAAGCTCATTGAGCGCCATCAGCGCGGCCAGCTCGTCACTGGTCAACCACAGGCCAGGCAACTCGAAGCTGTCGGCCTCGGAGGCGTCGTAGCGGAACGAGGCCTGCTCGCCGGCGACGCTCTGCACGGGTGCACCCAGCGCATCGCGCAGGAAGGCGACATCGCGGTAGAGCGTGGCACGCGAGCATTCAAGCTCGTCCATCAGCCGGGACAGCGGCACGGGATAGTGCGCTGACTTCAGCAGGCGGTGCAGGGTGAGAATGCGCTCGTAGCGGTCCATGGGTGTCGCCGGCTGGATGGTGCTTCGGGAAGTGTGTCCGTGCGGGCGTGACGCCCGTATCTACGCGACTCAAGCATGGCGGTGGCGATGGCCGTCCGCAAGGGACATGAGACTCGGCCATTCGGGGGGTCGCCCGATCGCAAGTTTGCGCCGGGGGCCATAAGGCGCAAAAATGCTGCTTTGCGATTCGCCGAAGGCCTCCCCCGACCATGGCGGAACCGAAGCACGCAGGCCCGGCTCTGGTGGGTCCACACGAACCGCCGGACGACGCTCCTCGCGCCGACATCCTGTTCACCGCCCCTCTCGTGGTCATCCAGACGGCCACGGCGGCCGGCTATGGGCTGTGGATGGTGCTCGGCATCTCGCTGGCGCTCGGGGTCTATCCCGACGGCCGCGGCGAGGTGCTCGCGCCCCTGACCATCGGCCTCGTGTTCGTCAGCCTGGGTCTCATCGCGACCTGTCTGCGCCTGGGTTTCGCGCCGGACTGGCATGGCTGGAACCCGGCCAAGCGCATGATGCCCACGGTCGAGGGACTGGTGGCCATGGTGAATTACCTGCCCATGCTGGCGCTGGCTGGCCTGGCGCGGGGAGAAAACGCGTTCTGGGCGACCCGTCTGGCCGGCGCCATCCTCGTCCTGTGTACACTTGCCACCCTTGTGTATACGGCGCGGAGCGCGTCGCGGCGGCTGCCTCCTGGCGTGGCCGCGCTCGCCAACACGCAGCCGTTGGGCCGCACGGTGTCTGCCGTGTTCGCCGGCGGTCTGTGGCTCTGGGTTTGCGTCGCACTGCAGAATGAGACGGCGATCGATCCACCCACCCCCTGGCGACTCGGGCTTCTCGCCGTGGCGCTGGCGTTGGGTATCGTCGAGGGCATGCGCTGGCGCGCGGTGCGCCAGCTGGCCGATGAGCGCGGCGTGCCGGAGCGCTTCACCACCGGTGGCGCGGCCGCGCGCCTGCTGGTCGGGCGTGTCGGCGTCGCGGTGCTTTCAGTCGGGCTGCCGTGTCTTTTACTGGTGTCGCACCCCGCCGGACGGATGCTGGCGCCGGCCGCTGGTTTGGCCGCGTTAAGCTGCGTTATCGGTCAATGTCTCGAGCAAAGGCTCTATGGGCGCGCCTATGCGCAGCTCATGGCAGTCTAGCCATTTACACTTCCATTCACATACGGGTAGACGATGAAACAATCCCTGATCGCCACGCTCGTCCTTGCCGCGCTGCCGTTCACCGCGTCGGCGCAGGACGCCAACGCCACCAAGAACGCCACCTCCGCTACGCCTGTCACAACGGCGACTACCACGACAACGACTACGCCGACGACAACCACAACGCCAGCCACAACGACCACCACGACGACGACACCCGTTGTCGCCGCGGCGCCCGCACCGGCTCCGGCCTCCGCTCCGTTCGACGCCAACGCGCCGGCCCCCAACGCCGCGCCCAACGCGGCCCAGAACGGCGGCTGGACCGGCTCGGGCGAATTCGGCTTCGCCTCGTCGCGCGGTAACTCACGCACCGAAAACGCCAACGCCAAGCTCGGCCTGAGCCAGGAAAACGAGCTCTGGAAGAACAACCTCTATCTTAATGGCCTGCGTTCGAAGGGCGAGACGACGGTCACCGATGCCGACGGCAACACGATCGATAAATTCAGCACCACGGCCAACCGGTATGACACCGGCGCGTCGGTGGGCTACAAGTTCGATCCGCGCAGCTACATCGTGACCGCCGCCCGCTACGAGCACGACGACTTCGGCGCCAACCTGTGGCAGGGCATCGTCTCGGTCGGCTACGGCTACATCGCCCTCAAGAACGAACGCGCCGAGCTGTCCTTCGAAGTCGGTCCCGGTTACAAGCGCTACCAGCCTGCCAAGTCCACCCGTCCGGAGCTCAATGCCGACGGCACGCCGGTGGTGGATCCGGCCACCGGCGCCGCTGTGTCGGAGCCGTATACCCCGAAGGACGAGGGTGAGGTGGTGGGACGTAGCCTGATCAACGGCAAGTACCGTCTTACCGAGAACACCGCGCTGGAAGACACGCTACTGATCGAAGCAGGCTCGAAGAACCAGTACTACCAGAATGATATCGGCCTGTCGGTCAGCATGACCAAGAAGATGGCGCTGAAGCTGGGTTACCAGATCCGCTACAACAGCGACATCCAGCCGGGTACGGTGAGCACCGACAAGCTGATGACGACGAACCTCGTTTATAACTTCTGAGTTTGCGGGCCGGATTCACTCAACGCTGAGGCGCTAAAAACGCCTCGGCGCCGAGCCCGATCAACATCGCCGCCACTTCGTGCCCCAGCTCCACGGGTGTGTCGGCCTTCGCATCGGCCTGCGCACGCAACAGCTCACCGGTATGGGCGTTACCGACCATACCGTGCAGCGTGAGACCGTATTCGGCCACCACGCACCACGCGCCGATCGCCACGGCGCAGCTACCGCCCAGTCGTTCGTTCATGGCGCGCTCCGCGTCCACGGCAATCTGTGTCTCGGGGTCGCCCAGGGCCGCCATCAATTCGGCAACGCGGGTGTCGCTGGCGCGCGATTCCACGGCGATCGCGCCCTGGCCCGGGGCCGGAAGCCAGTCCGGGCTGGCGAGGCGTGCGGTGATGCGTTTTCCGAGGCCGAGACGCTCCACGCCGGCACAGGCCAGGATGATGGCGTCGTAGTGGCCTTCATCGAGCTTGGCCAGCCGGGTATTCACGTTGCCGCGCAGATCGAGCAGTTGCAGGTCGGGCCGCACCGCGCGTAGCTGTGCCTGGCGTCGCAGCGACGAGGTGCCCACGCGCGCCGCGTGCGGCAGGTCGGCGAGATTCGCGTACTGGTTGCTGATGAAGGCGTCGGCGGCGTCCGCGCGCGGGAGGATGGCCGAGAGCACGAAGCCCGGCTCCAGCTCCGCCGGCACGTCTTTCAAGGAGTGCACGGCGATATCCGCGCGATCGTCGAGGATGGCGATTTCGAGTTCCTTGAGGAACAGGCCCTTGCCGCCGATGGTCGCCAGCGAGCGATCGAGAATCTCGTCGCCCCGGGTCGAGAGGGGCACCAGCTCCACCTGCAACCCCGGGTGCGCCTGGCGCAGGAGGGAGGCAACGTGCTCGGCCTGCCAGAGGGCCAGGGCGCTCTTGCGGGTGGCGATGCGAAGTGGTGCGGTCATTTCTATCCAGGCGGTCGATCGGTCGAGGCGGGATTGTCCCGCGTTTCGCCCCGGTCTTGCACGCTCAGCCGGCGTCGGTACGTAGCAACTGGCGTACCGCGGGCAGGTTCCGCCGGCTCACCTCGGGCGTGACCTCGGTGCCGGAGAGCCGGGCGAGCACGCGGCCATCGCTCAGCGTTCGCAGGCCGAGGAGACGGGCCCGCGGCACCAGGCAATTGCGATGCAGGCGGACCAGCCGGTCGCCGTGCGCCGTTTCGAGCTGGCGCAGGGAGTCGTCGATCAGCCACATGCCGCCGCCATGGTGGACGGCCACGTATTTCTCGTCGGCCAGCAGATAGAGGACATCGTCCAGACGCACGCGGACCTCGTCGGCGCCGTTGCGCGCGCGCAGCCAGGTGGCCTGCGTGGAGGGGGTCGGTCGCAAGCGTGTTGCCACGCGATCGAGGGCCTCGTCGAGGCGCTCGGCGCGTACGGGCTTCAGCAGGTAGTCCGTGACGCCAAGATCGAACGCGCTCAACGCATGCTGCTCGTAGGCCGTACAGAACACCACCTGTGGCCGTATCGCCGCCTCGGCAAGGCGACGCGCCACCGCCGTGCCACCGAGACCGGGCATCTCGATATCGAGCAGGATCAGGTCGGGTTGCAGCGCCGCGCAGGCCTCGAGTGCGGCCTCACCGTCGGCTACGCTGCCGACCACCTGCACGTCGCCGCGCCGCGCGAGCAGCGAATCCAGCCGTGCCCGCGCGAGCGGTTCGTCATCGGCGATCAGCACGCGCATTCGCGGACTCCGGCAGGAAAACGGTCACGATGAAACGGTCCGCCACGGTGTCCACCCTCACGCTGGCGCGCTCGCCGTAGTGAAAGCGGACGCGCTCGCGTACGTTGCGCAAGCCGTGCCCGGTACCGGGTGTGGGTGCACCATCGGCGATCGGATTGTCGACGACGATCTCGACGCCGCCGGGTACCCTGCTCCCGCCAAGGCGGATCGTGCCACCGCTGCGGCTCGGTTGCACGCCGTGGCGGATGGCATTCTCCACCAGTGGCTGCAGGAGCATGCGTGGCATGGGCAGCTCGGGCGGTACGTCGATGTCGCGTTCCACCCGCAGTCGATGGCCGAGGCGTAACGCTTCGATCTCAAGGTAACGGTCGACGAGCATCCACTCGTCGCCGAGCGTGCCGATGGATTCCGTGTCGCTACCCAGGGCCGCACGAAACAGCTCGGCAAGGTTTTCGACGGTGCGCTCCGCCGCGTCGGGATCGACCCGGATCAGGGCGGCCACGGCGTTCATGCTGTTGAACAGGAAATGCGGACGGATACGCGCCTGCAGGGCGGCCACCTGTGCCTGTGCCTCGGCGGCCAGGCGAACCTGCCACTGCGCGACAACGAAGAAGTAGCGCAGCAGCCCCGCGCCGAGCAGCCCGGTGGCGACCACGCTGTCGCGGACGAAGTGGATCGTTGGCCGGGGAGTGATGCCGATCGCAAGACCGTGGTCCATCCACCCCAACACCGCCGCGCTGATCCCGACGGTGGCGACCAGCAGGAGCCAGACCGCCGCATAAGGCAGCAGGCCGGGCAGTCGTTGCATGCCGCCGCGCAGCTTGCACAGCGCCACGGTCAGCAGTACTGAGAGCCAGCTGGTGAAGAGCACGGCAATGCAGTAATCGCGAAGCGTGCCCGTCCCGCCGGGGGCCAGCCACATGAGGGTCACGGTCAGCGCGCCCACCACGAGCAAGGCGAACAACACCGGCAGGCTGCAGAAATCAGGTAACGGCGCCGACGGTGGGCGCGGAACGCGGGTCGTTTCGGAGGGGGTGGCGGGCATGCGGCGAGTATGCCGGATGCCTGCTCACCCCGCCGCGCACGCGATCACGCGGCGGCGAAGCGCTCCGTCAGCCAGGCGCGCACATCCGTGATCTCGGGCAGGCTGACCTGGTGCGCCATCGGGTAGCTGTGCCAGTCGATGCGATGGCCGAGCGACTCGAGCGCCTGCCGCGACATCTCGCCCAACGCCATCGGGACGATGGGATCGGCGCTGCCATGGCCCCAGAAGATCGGCGTGGCGTGGTTCGACCCGCTGCGCTCGGCTTCGATGGTCTCGTGCAAGGGCAGATAGGCTGAGAGGATCAACAGGCCAGCGAGTGTC
>NZ_JBFUJE010000156.1:0-8360 GCF_056401535.1 Luteibacter sp. P4_E6
GCGCAGGCTGGTGATCACCGGCAGCTGCTCGGCAATGGCGCCGACCACGCGCACCAGCGGTGCAGGCTGTGTCAGTAGCCAGTAATGCGGCGGCTGGTCGTCGGCGCGCGGATCGGCGGTGAAACCTGTGCTACGTCCGTCGGCGACGTAGAGACCGGCTTCCAGTTGCGTCACCGTGAGCGGGCCAGCCGTCGGCGGCTGGAGGATGGTCGCGCTCAGCTGCATACCGCCTTCGGACACATTCACCGTAGCGGCTAGCGGATGCAGTGCGCCGTCGGCCCAGCGCTCGAAATACTCCGCGCGTAGCCGCTGGCCGGCGATATCCACCGTGATGCGCTGCAGGGAGGGATCGGGCTTGAACAGCGTTGAATCGCCGAGCATGAACCAGTGCGTCAGCGGCAGTTCCAGCGCCTCGTCCTCACCGGCCAGGAACAGTGGCATCGAACGTCCGGCGGCCAGGCCGTCGAATACGCTGATGTAGCGGTCCTGCGCCGGAACGATGGTGAGCAACGCGCTGAGTGTGGCCGGCATCACCGTGAGTGCGCGGTCGGTCTGAAAGCGAATCGTCTGCGTGGGAGTGTCCAGCACCGCGCTATCGATGGGCAGGTCGAACGATCCCTGCCGAGGCTGCAACACGAAGCTCAGCGGCGCCTGCGCAGCCAGAGGTGGACGCAGTTGCAGGCCGAGGAAGCGGAAGAAATCCAGTCGCCGCTGGTTGGGAATCTGGTTCTCCATCTGGCCGATGTAGCGCGCCAGGAGGGCGAACAGTTTCAGCAAGGCCAGCCCGGGGTCGTCATTGACTTGTTTTGCATCCGGCTCCTGCGCCATCCACACGGATGTCCACTCCGGCACGTACGCACGCGCGAGCTCCAGCGTCTGCTGGTAGAAGGCGTCGGCGCTGCGGAAGTCGAGCGTGGGGTTGGCGGCGGGATCGCTCATAACGTTTCGGATTTGCTCATGCGTGGCTCCAGGGCTCAGCTCTTCAGGTAAAACGGATAGACCAGGTTGTCTGGCCGGTTGCGATCGCGCACGACGTAGTCGACGGAGATCAGCATGCAGTCGGGCGCCGCCGGGTCGATGCTGGCCCCCACGCCGGCGACCTGGATGCGCGGCTCCCATTGTTCCAACGCCTCGCGCGCATACAGTTGCGCGAGGCTGAGGCTGGAGGCGTTGCCAGCGGCGAACACCAGCTCGTTGATGCGGCATCCGAACGTGGGCAGCATCACGCGCTCGCCGGGCGCTGTCTGAAGGATCAGCAGGATCGCCTGGCGGATGTCTTCGTCGTCCGCCGCGAACATCACGCTGCCGCCCTGCACCCGCACCGGGAACGCCCAGCCGCGACCCAGGAAGTCGTCGCCATTGCCGCGGATGGTGCTCATGCGCGCGTTCATCCGATCAGCACGTTCGCGACGCCGGCCACGACGACCAGTGGCATCGGCGCTTGCGGGCCCACCGGCGGGATGTCATGGCAGGTCTCGCAGAAATCGCCGGCGCGCGCCGCGCCGCGACCGTTGATGCGCACGGTGGCGCTGGCCATGATCACGCGCCCGAGGTTGGTCGGCGGCACCTGGAACGGACCACCCTGCGGTACGTGTGGCGGCATGTTCTGCGCGATTGAGCCCAGCAGTGCGGCGCCTCGTCCGTTGATGCGCACGTTCATGCTGACGTTGGTCTGGATGCGCCCATTGAACGGGCACGGCTGTGGCGTCGGCACCGGACCGCCCGGCGAGGGGATCAGTACGATGTGGATGTCACCGGCGTTGACGATGCTGTCGCCCATGCGCGCTGCTGGCTTGCCCATCGGTCGTTCTCCCGTCAGTTGATTTCGACCATGGCGGCGTTGAGCTTCATGCTCTGCCCGCCATTCGCCTGCAGGCCGTTCGCGCCCAGTTCCAGCTTCACCGAGCCGGCCGTGTTCTGCAGCACCACGTTGGCGGCCTTGAGTGTCAGCGTGCCGCCGGCCGTGACGGTCACATCGCCCTTGGTCTCCACAACAATGCGCTGGTTGGCGGTGTCGATCTGGACCTTGTTCTGCTTCTCGTCGATCAGGGTCAGCTGGCCGTTCTCGCTGTCGTCCAGCAGCAGTTGCTTGCCCTTGGCCGTGCGGATGACGCGAACGTCCTGCTGCACGGCCGCACCCTCTACCGGCGGTTTGATCCCGCCGTTCCAGAGGAAGCCCAGCACGAAGGGCTGGTTGATATCGCCATCGGCGAATGCCACCAGTGCCGACTGGCCCACGGCAGGCAGGAAGAAAGCGCCGTAGCCGGGGCCGGCGAAGCCGCTCATCACCTGCAGCCAGCCCGACTCCAGCCGCTGGCCGTCGACCAGGAAGCTGACCGTGACGCGGCCCAGCCCCTGCGGGTCGTCGGTCTTCTCCACCATCGCCACGGTGACGCCACCGAGCATGGCGCCGGGCAAGGCCTGCGGCATTGAAAGATCGTCCATCAATGGGTTTTCCTCACGCGCCGGTCCGGCGCAATTGCAGTGTGGTGCGATAGCCAGTCGCGTCGTCGTAGTGGTGGCGGCTCGAGCGTACGTAATAGATGCCGTCAAAGCGCCGGCTCAGGCCGGTAAGGCGCACGTTCACTCCCGCGTTGAGGTCCGGATCACCTTCCAGTTCCAGCTCGCCCTCGATGAAGCGATCGAGGTTCTGCATGTATTCGGCGTCTGCACGCGACTGCAGCGCCTGTACCTTGGTGAGGCTCGGGTCGGTGATTTTGATGGCGGCGTCGGGAAACGCCCCGATGAAGTCGAAGCCCGATTCGCTGCCACCCATGCGGGCACGCACCGTGTTCGGGTTACTGCGCGCGCTGATCGGCTTGTTGGTGGCGGGATCGAAGCCGAGCACTTGCACCGTGCTGCCCTCAGTGGGCACACGCAGACGGAGGTCGACGCGACGGATGTCTCGCGGAAAAGCCAGCGACTTCACCGGTGACAAGCCCTCGGCGCTGGGACGGAACACGACCGTGGTCCCGTCCACCACCAGCTCATGGTTGATCAGCGCACAACGTCCCAGCAGGAAGTGATAGTTGTTCTGCTGCCGCTGCCACACGGTTTCATTGAGCATGACCGGCGGCCCGGGGGTGCTCAGGTCGACGCGCGCGGCGTCTGCTACCTTCCTGGCGATGCGGTTTTCATCTATCCCGCTGTAGATCTCGGAGTGGTTACCGAAGCGAAGCTTCGCCATCGCATCGAAGCCGCTGACCGTGGCCGCGGAGTACTCGGCGAAATTGGGTTCGATCGCGTAGATCTGCCCGGTGAGCACGGTGCGTGGCTGACCCAGGCCCATCTGCACGCCGACCTGGTCGCCCGGCTTGAACATATCCAGATCCGCGCCCTGCCAATTGCCCAGTTGCGACAGCATGCTGAACGTGAAGTTGAACATACCCGGCACGTTGATCTCGTTCGATACCTCGACCGAACTGATCGCCGCCTGCATCGACAGCGGCAGGGGCTGCCGGTTGAGCAACAGCCGGAAGGCGCCGGTTTCCGCTTGGGCACTGACGGCCATCTCACACCCTCGCCGGCGGCGTATAGGACTCGCCGTGTACGTCGACGATCACCAGGGTGCGACCGATGTCCGCACGCGTCGGGAAGTTCAGGGGATCGTCGATCCCGTTGGCATCGGCGATCAGTCGCCACAGCGCAGGGTCGCCGAGCGTGTGCTGGGCCACCAGGTAGAGGCGGTCATTCTCGCCCACCGTCCAGAACTGACGGCAGTTGTAGTAGCCGCGCGCAGCCAGGTCCTGTTGCACGGTGAGGACGGACTTGAAGGTGACGTTGAGCTCGGCACGCACCGGCACGCCCGATTCCAGGAACATGGTGAACTTCTGTTCCAGCCGCACGATGATGCCGGTAAACAGCGCCCCGGCCCAGGAGAACAYGACCGTCGGCGGTTCCTTGCGCATGCCCGTGCCGACCGTGGGCTGGGTCAGCGCGGCAATGCGGTTGGTGTAAAGCCGCACGTCAGTGCGCTTGTCGTAGGTATCGAAAAACAGATTGACCGTAAGGTCATCATCGTTGACCCGCTGGAACTGGATGTTCGAGCCCTCGCCCTGCACGACCACCGATTTGTTGAGCGACAACTCGGTGGGGTTGTACATCACCGGGATGGTCTCGGCGGTGGGCCGCACGATGATTTTGGCCTTCTCCAGCATCACAGCCCCCGACGATAGCGTTCGAGACCCTGGCGCCCGGCGATCGCGCCGGCCACCCGGTCGGTCAGTTCACGCAGCACGCGCGGTGCAAGCACGGCCTGTTCGAGTTGGCCACGCCAGGGCGCGTTCTGCGCGAGCTCCTGCGTGACCTGGCGCACCACCTGCTGTTGTAGCTGGCTGGTCTGGCGCTTTGCATCGGGTAACGCGGCGCGTGGTGTACGGCGGAACGTGAGCGTGGTGGAGGGTGTACTGGCATAACTGCGCGGCATCGACGGGGATGTTGCCGCTTGGGTGATGGCCGTGTCGATCGGGTGGAAGGCGGAGAGACGGGCGGCCGCCCGCTCGCGCGGTGTGTCCGGTGTGCCCGGACGAGGTCCCGTGGCAGCTGACATCGCTACCGTGCGATGGCGCGCCAAGGCCAGGAAGTACGTCATGCGCGGCAAGGCATTCGCAGAAGCCTGGCGCGCAGCGGTTGTCCGGGGCGTTGCACCTTTTCCGCGCAACGATGGGGCGTGCCGGTCACGCAGACGCATCCAGGGTCGTGTCGTGGGTCGATGCGAGGGTGCCGTGCTGCCGGGCCGTCCTGTCGGGATATTCTTCGAGAGATCGTCGATCGGCCGCGACGTGTGCCGCCTCGCGGCCACAATGCGCTGCGCCGCGGTGCTCGCGTCGATGGCCGATCGCATTGGCGTCTTGGGCCCACCGCGCAAGCCGGGCGCATCACGCCGGGACGAGGCCCTCCGTCCGTCGACCGACGGTACTTGCCTGTCCTTCAGCTCCCGGACGAATCGCTGTGTGCCGGTCAGGACCTGTGACAACGCCAGCGTGTGCAGTACGTCGTGGCGCTGGTTCCCGCGCACCAACGCCGACTGCCCTTGATCCGGTGCTCGCAACAGATGCAAGATCCCATCGCCGGTAGCGAGCGACCGTGCCGTACGCGAACCGTGCACGCCGCGCGCAACGATGCGGCGCTCCGCGTGATGCCCTCGGCTTGCGACGAACTCGCGCGCAGTGATCATGCACACCAGGTACGCGTGAAGCGAAGTCGCGCGCGCAGCGCGTGCTTCGGCCATGAGCAGCCGTACGGTGAGCCGGTTGTCGATCCGCATCGCGGCGGACGTCCGAGACGCCGTCAGATAAAGCAGCCGGACGCCACCCGACATGCCGAACAGCATCCGGTGCGTGCGCAAGCGTAAGCGCGACGGTGGCAGCGCGTCACGCGCCGGTCGGCGGACGGCACGCGATAGCGCACGACCCAGGGCGTTGCGCTGGTGCATCAGAGCGCGCCACCCACGGCCGAAGCGACACCCACCGCAGCCGAGTACGCCATCGCCGCGCGACTCTTGCGCACGCCTTCGTGAGCGAGCACGAAGCGCTGCGTCGCCACCAGGGTTTGTCCGGCATCCAGCGCCGGTCCCTGCCACTCAATCGGCCACGCGTTGTAGAAGTCGYACCAGACCGTGGGCAAGCCCACGTCGTTGAGCATGTAGATCGAACCGTTACGGCGCTTGATGGTGCCCTGCAGGGTGGATTGGTACCACAGCCACATCGGGTCGAGCGCGGTCAGCCCCGACTCCAGCACGAGATCGCTGTAACCGACCTGCCCGCCCAGCTTATAGGCACGGTCGTTGACGCCACCCTCGCGGATGGTCACCACTTCCATCTTCGAGTCCATCCCGCGTACCGAGGTGAAGCCGCCGACCAGTATGCCCTCCACCTCCACGAAGAAGTTATAGGACTTGAACGGGTCCAGATGCAGTCCCGCGCGATTGGCCACGGCGGCTGCCGCGTTGATGCCCAATGCCATCTCATGTCTCCAGATCGAGGCTGCGCCGCGGCTCGTCCGCGCTCATGGCCTGGTTGATGCGGCTGATGTGCTCACAGAAGCGACGGCGTTCCTTGTGCTCCAGCGCCAACACGTCGTCCAGCGACCAGTGAAAGTGGTACGCGACGAACGCTATCTCGGCGTAGAGCTGATCGGGTGCAGCCGCGCCGCCTGCCCTTTTCCCGCGGAAGCGGCCACCTCGTCGTCCGCGCCGTCCATCTGGTTGATGCGGTTGTAGAGGTCCTGCAGGTACGCGAAGTCCGCCGAGAACAGTTCCTCGATGACGTGCGTGCTGATCATCTCCAGAGTGCCCAGCCGGGTCACCACGCGCGACAGCACGATGATCGACAGGTAGGCGGGATTGGCCTGCACGCGGTGGTCCTTCAGCGGCAGGATCTCGTCGCCGGCGGTAGCCAGGCGCATCACGCCCTGGCGATGCAGGTTGCCGTCACCGTCGCGGTAGCCGATAGGCAGGGTGAACTCGACTTCGGTACTGATCACGCTCACGTTGCTTCCCCTGTCACTTGATGCGGTTGATGTAATCCATGGCCAGTTCAAGCGTCTCCACCAGCACCTCGGTGGAGGACGCGTTGAGCCCCGTGGTGTCGTACTTCACCGGCCAGGCGTTGATGATGTTCCAACGGGCGCCCTCGGCACCGGCCGTATCCATCAGGATCAGCGAGATGTTCTTGCGCGCGCCCGGACTGCCGGAGCCGAGCTGGGACACCTGCTGCTGCCAGTTGTACAGGTCCAAGGTGGTGGTCAGCCCCTTCTTGAGGTTGAGGCGGCCGTAGTTGGTCAGGCCCGATAGGGTGCGCTTGTAGGTCGGGTCAGTGCCTTCGCGATAGTCGACCGTGTCGACGCTGATGTCCGGCACGCTCGCTTCGGAAAACGAGGCGATCTGGATGCCGGCGATCTCGACACGGAAACGGAAGCCGCGGAACGGGTCGGTCAGTTGGGTGGCCATATGTCAGCTCCGGCTTAGCTGCCCGAATCCGGGCCGGCGGTTTTCTGGGTGATGCGGATGATGACGAACTCGGCCGGATAGACCGGCGCCAGTCCGATGTCGATGTACAACTGCCCAAGCATGCGCGTCTCGGGCGGATTGTTGCTCGCGTCACAGGTGACGAAAAAGGCTTCCTGCGGCGTGGCGCCGAACAGGCCGCCCTGCTGCCACAGCGTAGTGAGGAAGGCATCGATGTCGCGCGTTACCGCGGCCCACAAGGTCTGGTCGTTCGATTCGAACACCACCCACTGCAGGCTGTTCTTCAGGCTCTGCTCGACGTAGATGAACAGGCGGCGCACGCTCAGGTAGGTCCATTGCGTATCCAGGGAAACGGTACGGGCGCCGTAGATCACGTTCCCGTAGTTGATCAGGTTGCGTACCGCGTTGACGCCGTTGGGATTGAGCTGGCTCTGGTCGTCGTCGGTAATCGGCCGTTCGACACCGACCACCGTGCGCATGCTGCCGTCATTCACACCGGCCGGCGACTTCCACACACCCACGCTGCTGTCGGTGTGGGCGTAGCGGCCGAGTACCGGCCCCGACGGTGGAATCGGCACGTTGCTGCCCGAGAGCGGATTGAAGATCCAGAGCCACGGGTAGTAGAGCGAGCCGTAGCTGGAGTTGATCGCTTGCGGCTGGGTTTGACCTCCGGACTGCGCGGTGCCCGACTTGAACGCGACGATCTGCTGCACGCTCTGTCCGAACGGTGGATCGGCCGCGTAGAATAGGTTGGCAAGGGTCTCGCACAACAGCATGCCCTGGTTGATCAGCTGGGCCTGCTTGATCGGGTCGGATTTGCCATTGCTGTCGACGATCGCGGCGGTGTCCGGCTGCGCCAGAAGGCTCAGGCCCTGTACCGTCTTGATCGCTTCCTGCGCGGTGGGAAAATCCAGCTGGCCGTTGGTTCCGCCACTGAGTGCCGTGGGCGTGGTCGTGTTGCCGGGCCGCTGGCTGTCTTTGGGCGTCGCCAGGGTAAGACGTACGAACATCGACTGCGAATTGATACGTCCAACGGCCGCCGCATCCAGGAAGGTAARGCCGCTGAAGGTCTCCAGCACGTAATAGCTGTTGCCGCCGATTGCCAACGGGGCGAGGCCGTTCTGCCGCACATAATTCACCAGCAACTGCGTGCTGAGTTTATCCGCGTTGGCGCCGGCGCCGTCGATGGTCGTCGCCTGTACGACAATCTGGAAGTTGAACACGGGCGTCGGCTGAGGCGTGCCACCGCCRTTAGGTGGCGGACCACCGCTGTTGCTGATGTAGTACATGAGGCTCGCGCCCCAGGTGCCGTTAGTGGTGGCGACCATCTTGGCGGTGCCCACCGTGCTGGTGGCAGGCGCGCCGGTCTTGTCGGCCACGCGCAGCACGTAGT
>NZ_JBFUJE010000157.1:0-8270 GCF_056401535.1 Luteibacter sp. P4_E6
AGATGCGCGCCATGTTCTCGATGTTGTTCGGTGCCGGCGTTGTCTTGCTAACCAGTCGAGCCGAGAAGCGCGGTGCAGGTGGCATGGCAGCGGATATCTACACGCGAAGGAACATCGTGCTCGTGCTGTTCGGGCTGATCCACGGTTGCTTCATCTGGGAGGGGGATATCCTTTTCGACTACGGATTGGTTGCCTTGCTTCTTCTGTATCCATTGCGGAAAGCGCGGCCAAGGGTATTGCTCGCGTTGGTAGCCATATCGTCCTTGTTGAGTACCTTTTCGTACGAGTCCTACTTCCATATCGCGCAGAATATGCTCTTGTCCCGTCAAGCTGCAGCCGTCGCGACGAAGGAACAGCGGCATCAGCCGGTCAGTGCTGCGGAGCGCTCCGTGCAGAAGGCGTGGCAGGGAGTCATCGACACCCATCGCCTTCAAACGCGCGAGGAAATCAACAAAGAGGTCGAGAAGAAACGCGAACAAGGCTATTGGGAAGGCGTCGACCAACGCCTTGACCGTTACATCGGAACGAGTGTCTCGTTCCACATCTTCCTGATGCCCGACATCCTCGCCCCCGCCCTATTGGGCATTGCCTTGTTCCAACTGGGATTCCTCACTGCCGAGCTATCGACAGCGACATACGTATGGACGGCAGTAATAGGATTCAGTATTTCCGTGCCGCTGGTCATTGTCGGCGTGTACCGCACGTATGCGCATGGGTGTTTCTTCTTTCTCAATAACGACGAGTGGCTGACCCTACCCTATGATCTGCAGCGCTTGACAGGCATGGTGGCGATTACCGCCGTCGTCATGATCCTGATCAAACTGGGCGCCTTGAAGCGGATTCAGCGGCTCCTCGCGGCTGTGGGCAAGATGGCTTTGACCAACTACCTGCTGGCCAGCGTGCTTTGCCAGTTTTTTTTCATCTGGGGGCCGTGGAAATTGTTTGGCACCCTACAGTATTGCCAGTTGATGTACGTGGTTTTCGCCGTATGGGCCGTCAATATCACCCTGAGTTCCTTGTGGCTGCGCTGTTTCCAATTCGGCCCGCTGGAATGGGTCTGGCGTTCGGCAACTTACGGAAAGTTCCAGCCGATGCTGCAGCCCGCCCCAGGTAGCGTTTCACGTGGCGGAACCCCCCGGCCTACGCTACATACGAGTTCACGCGGCTGTATTAAATAGGGTCAAGGCTTAGTCACGGAAAAGTAAGCTGCGGCCGCTTCGATCTGTGCATCGTCCATTCTGGATGCGACCTCGGTCATAGATCCCGGCTTTGGCGGCGTCGCTCTGGCCCTTGCCTGGAATTCGTGAATCCGTGCGATCGAGAATGCCATTGGCTGGCCGGCAATAGCAGGGAAGCGCGCGCCATTGCCTTGCCCGGAAGGGCCGTGGCAGCTGAAACAAGAAGCAACGCCGTTCTTGCCACCGCTTTCGGCAAGCAGCTTTCCGGCCGAAATCGTTTCCGCCGAAGGAGCGTGCAGGGACTGCGCAAGCGGTGGATCCTCAGCTGAAAAATATGCTGCGATCGCGTGCATCTCGTCGTCCGAAAGACTTTGCGCTACCGGTTGCATGACGACGCTAGCGCGCGTTCCGTCTTTGAACATGGACAACGCGTGCGCAAGATAGTCAGGATTCATACCGGCCAGTCGCGGTGATCTCACTGCTTCGGAGCCTTCGCCGCGATTGCCGTGACAACCTGCGCATACGGCAACGAGCCGTGCGGGAGGTGGTGATGTCGTAGTGGCTGCTTGTCCGGCCATGGTGAGTGCTGGCAGTAGTGCTAACACGATGCAAAGCGCCGTGGCGCGGGTAAGTCGGCCAAAAGTCGATCCTTTCTCAGCCCGCTTGTTCGAGAACGCTAGAGGGTGCCAATCATGGGGAGTGGGCATTGTCGTGCACGACAGATGAAAGTGGAATGCCGACGATACACCCACTGATGCTCTCCCTGCGCACTCAACCTAAGCAACCTTAGTTGAACCTGACCACAGGCGGGGGCTCGGGAGACCCTCGATACATCACCGATTGGAGCGACCGTTCGTGCGCCCCATCTTGCTTCCGTTCCGAGGTATTTCTCACTGGCGACGAAGCACTACATACTCGCCCTCCGTTCAGAACAGCTCACCTTGGGGCGAAAAGACTCGCGGCGGCACGAACCGCGAGGTGTCCAACACCGTATCCCAAGCACGATCCAACCCCGCCTTCCGCGTCGCCACCTGCACCCGCTTGCGAATAATGTCCGCAAACACCCCCTGCCCACGCATGCGCGTCGCAAAGTTCGAGTCGTAGTCCTTCCCGCCGTTCATCTGCTGAATCAGACTGATGATGTGCGAGGCGCGATCCGGGTAATGCACTTCAAGCCACTCGCGAAACAGCTGCTTGAGCTCATGCGGCAGACGCACGCAGGTGTACCCAATCGATCGCGCGCCAGCGACACCTGCTTGCTCGATGATCGCCTCTACATCTTTCTCGTTTAGCGCCGGAATAATCGGCGCAACCAAAACACCCACTGGCACGCCCGCGTTGCTCAACGTCTCCACCGCCTTCATCCGCCGATGCGGGGCACTGGCCCGCGGCTCGAGCTTCGACGCCAGCTTGTTGTCCAGCGAGTTGATCGACACGAATACATGCACGAGATTGCGCTCGGCCATCGGCACGAGGATGTCGAGGTCGCGCTCGATGAGCGCGTTCTTCGTGACGATGGTGCACGGGTGGTTGCACTCGTTGAGCAACGCGAGCGCGGCGCGTGTCAGCCGCCACTTCTTCTCGATCGGCTGGTAGGGATCCGTGTTGCTACCGATGTTGATCGGCTTGCAGACATAGCTGCGCTTGGCCAGCTCACCGCGCAGCACTTCCTCGAGGTTGGTCTTGGCGAACAGCTTGGTCTCGAAGTCGAGGCCGGCCGAGAGGTTGAGATATCCGTGGGACGGACGCGCGTAGCAGTAGATACAACCGTGCTCGCAGCCCCTGTAAGGATTCAGGGCCTGGTCGAACCCGACATCGGGGGAGTCGTTCCGGCTGATGACCGAGCGCGCCAGCTCTTCCCTGGTCTCCGTCGGCGGCCGGGTGGTCTCGTCCTCCCGGTACCACCCGTCGTCTTCGGCCACGGATCGAGTCTTCTCGAACCGGCCTTCGGGATTGGAGGCGGCGCCGCGGCCCTTGTGTGGGCGGATAGTGGGGATCGGAGAGGACATTGTACAAATGTACAGCCAACCGATCTCAAGGGGCGCGATCCGCTTGGCAGGCCGCCTCTCAGGGTGTGCAGATGTCCGTACTGGCCAGCTTGGTGAACGCGATGCCGCCATAGGGACTCACACCGATGCGCGATCCCGGGAGCCGGGTCGTGTTCGTACCGAGGCTGCTCGCGCTGGCGTTGAGCGCACAGAGGACGAAGGCCATGGGCTGGGAGGCATTCGTGCGCGACGCGACAGCCTCCAGTTGTCCCTGCTGGCCGAACGTGACGACCGCCCCATCCACCGCACGGGCGGACACGCCATTCAATGCCGGCGACGTGCGGAGAATCTGCATCCCCGCCGAGGCAGTGGCCGTGTAGACATCGCTCGCCTTGGTCGTCGCCACCGGGTGGACGTAGACCAGCCAACCCGTTTCGTACGTGGCGGCACCCGAACAGGTCGCGCCATCGGCACTCGCACAGAGCGACACATAGGTCGCGCGCAGGACGCCTTCCGTGCGGGCGTACTGAACGGCCGCCTGGAGGTTGTCGGCGGCAACGCGCAGCCGGTGTTTTTGCAGCGTCGTGCGAAACGACGGCAACGCGATCGCCGTGAGGATGGCGGCCACGATGATCGCAACCATGAGCTCGACGAGGCTGAGGCCTCGCGCGGCACGCCTTCCTGAGCGGCCGACCGTCACCAGCAAACGCCGTTCGCGGTCGTGCCCGCGGGGCCCTTCAGGCCCGTATCGGTCACGGTGAGTGCGCCGCAGGTATCGCGCGCCTGGGAACCGACGGGCGTCGCGGTAGCGGTGTAACCCTGAGCCGCCACAGCATTGACCGTGGCGGGCGTCACCGACGCGGTGTAATAGCTGTTCTCCGACGTCGCCGTGATGGTGGTCGAGTAGCCGATGGTGGCGAGATCCGCATAGGCATTGTGCAGGGCGAAGTAGCGCTCCTCGGCGTTGGCGATCGCCATCAGCAACTTCTGTCCGTCCGATCGTCGTGCGCGGAATCCGTAGCGGCTGTACGACGTGATCGCAATGGCCGCGAGGATGCCCATCACGACGAGGACGATCATCAGTTCGAGCAGGGTGAAGCCGCCACGGGGGCGCTTAATCGCAAGCATGTCAGTTCTCGCCATTCAGGATGCGCCACGAGCGGCGGCGCGCAGTAGGAATGCTTTCGCCGACCGGCGTGCCACTACCACCCAGCGCAGGTACCTGGCCCGGCAGATACGAGGTGCCGCCGCTGAGACTGGCCGAGGTGTAGAGCGAACCGGAACTGGCGGCGCCCAGTACGTGAGCGCCGGCAAGCGAGTAGCCACTGCCGAAGCTGACCGTCGAACCGATGGAGACCCCGAAGGCCGCGCCGCCCGTCGTACCGTCGAGAGCGATGATCGAACCGGAACTCGATGTCGTGCAGGGATCGTTGGCGGTCGGAATCAGGGTGCTGAAGGTAACGGTGTTGTTGCTCGAGTCCAGAGCCGGCGTCACGACGACGCGTTCCCCGGCTACCGTATCCAGGCGCATGTACCAGCCGGAACTCGTCGCCGGCACGACGTTACTGGTGACGCCGATGGCGCCGGTCGCCGCATCCAGTGCCATGGTCTGTTTGGTCAGGTTGCCTCCGGCCAGGGTGATCGGAGAGGCCACGTTCGTGCCCGGGTCGCGTACGCCATAGAGCGCCTGGATCGTGGTGTCCGCGGTATCGGCCGTACTCAGGTAACGACCGGTCCCGAAGATCACCATGAAGTACGTCGACGTCGGATCGGCGAGCAACCGCGGCGACGTCGTGATCGACTGCGCGTTAGCGGTGGCTGGCTTGAACAACAGGCTGACGCCCTGCGATTGGGTCGTTGAGGCAAGCGCTGCCGTGGAGAGATCGATCCGCCATACGTTGCCGTCCAGATCGCCTGCGAAGGCGACATCGGCCACCTGGTCGCCGTCGTAGTCGCCGACCGCTGGCGTCGTCAGGCCATGGCTGACCACCGCACCGGTTCCCGTCGGCGTGCGGATCTCCTTCAACAGAGTCCCGGTCTGCGCATCGAGGACGAACAGCGAGCTGTACGTGTTACTGGCGGCGGCCGAGGTGTTGCCATCGGGGAAGTAACCGCCGGGGACGAGAACCACCCAGCGGCCCACGGAGCCACCGCCATTGTCATAAGCGACCCGGGTAATGACCGGCGTGCCGAAGGTGTACCCGAGGTTGGCGGGCGTGCCGGTGGCGGCAACGCTGTCGCTGTTGAATTCCCAGAGCACCTTGGACGCGACGGCAGTGCTCGTATTGAGCGTTGTTGTTCTCGGGTCGGTGATGTCGATGCCGAAGACACCGCGGCCGCCCAGGCGCAGCGAGCCGACAAGCAACGTGTGCCAACCCATGGTCGAGTTGTTCAGCGCGCTATTGGCGTTAAAGAAGACGTCGCCGGTAACCGGACTGCCGTCGACCGTGGGCGTGAAGGTGAAGTTCGTCAATCGGGACTGCGCCGGGAGATTCGCGTAAACGCTCGCCGGCACGTAGGCCCACAGTTCGCGGCCAGGCAGCGCACCTGAGACGGAAGCCAGGCGCGCGTCGAACGCATGCAGCATGCCGTCGTTAGCACCCACGTAAACTGCCGCCGGACGTGTCGCCCACTTGGAAAGGAACGTGGAGTAACTCATGGTGGGATCGGCGGCGACGGCCTTCGCTTCCGGTGCTCCCGCCGAGAACGAATCGCCGTACCCGCTGTTGGGAGCGCCGACATAGGCCGGCTGCGATCCGAATATCGCCCCAAGCAACGACGATCGCGTACGGAACGTGGTGCCTTCGAGCGTGCGTATGCCGGTCAGCCAGTCCACGCGTTTCGTGCCCAGGTTGTCGGTCGTCGCTGTGGACCCCGTACCGTCGGACGAGTCCAACGCGGCCTTCTCGGTGGTACTCAGGCCGGTATAGGCAAACGTGATGGCTTTACCGGCGCCAGGACCAGTGCTCGTGGCGATAAAACGGGGATCGTTGGTCGCACGATTGGTGAGGAAGGCGCCAGCGTCGCCCGGCGCCGGAAGCCACACCGCCGCCCCCACGGCACCGTTCGAGCCAACCACCCTGGCAATCAGCGTCCCGCTCCAGTCGATCGTGTTGTAGCCCGCGTAGTAAGCGAGCGCATTCGTCGTCAGCACGTTCGCGCTGAGGCTGAGCGTGAGTGAGGTCGAGCTGCTTGCGATCACCGACGAGAGGACGGTGGTCAGGCTACTGACGAGTGAGGTCGGATCCGCGGCACTGAAGTATCCACCGCGACTGTTCAAGGCCGCGTGCCAGGTATCGTCGATGTTGGTCGCGCCACCCCCCGTGTCGGGCGTAGGCCACGCCTTGGTTCCCTTGCGCAGCGCGGTGTAGTCGCTCGGGAAGGTCAGGGTACCGGAGATACCCATGGTGACCATGTACTGGGACATGTGCTGCCACGTCGCGGGATCGTTCGCCGGATTGAAGTAGACCTCGCTGTTGCTGCCGGGCGTCGTCAGGTTGACGGTCGTCGAGCTGCCGGTAACGCCGGTGGTCAGGTCCGGATAATAGGCTGGCACGTTGTTGGCCAGGTCGGTGCGCAGATCGTTGGCCCAGTATGAGAAAGCGATGTCGGCGAGCGAGGGATTGGTGGTGCCCACCTGGTTCCAGAATATCTTCGAGGGCGTGCCACTCGTCGCGTAGGTCGTGCCATCGGGTAACGTCAGGCCGACCGAGTCCAGGGATGTCCCCTTGGCGGGGCTATCGCCATTCCAGTAGCCGTCGGTGACCAGCATGTTGAAGTTCTTGCGGCACGAGAGCTCACCCGGTGTGCTGGTGCTGCCGTTCCAGTACGGGTCCTGCGCATTCGGCGATGTCTTCAGTGCGCGTTTGTAGAAGTCGCCGGCGACCTGGGTCGCCACGCGCGTCGGCGTGCCGCCGCTGGCGGGCGCCCCGTAGAGCCAGTTCATGAACTGGCTCCGCCAACAGGTGTCGGCGGTGCTCGTGGGCACGCACGAGGTGGCGTTCGCCAGCTCGAGAATCTGGCTCGTCGTTATCAGTGGACCGTAGTATTGGCCGGCGTAGCTACCGGCGTTGGTGTTGTAGCTGCCGCTCGCTGTCTGTGTCTGTAACGTCTGCCAGGCGACACGTACCGAGCCGTCCGCAAGGCTGGCGAAAACACGTCCCACCGCCGCGCGCGCGTTGAGGTTTCGCGTCCGGTAATAGCTGTACCAGATGGCGAAGTTCTGCTGGATCGCCGCCGATTCATTGGCGACAAGGTGGAATGTACAGGTCGCGTCGTTAGTGGGCTGCGTGCACACATAGTAGAAGCCGCCGGTGTTGGCGCTCGTCTGGGTGGTGACCAACGTGCAGGTGGTCACCCGCGAGCTCAACACACAGGTGGCGACTGTGACACTGCCATCGCTGTTGGTGGTCGTTTTCGTGCCGAGCACGCCGTTGAATAGCCCGCAGAGGAGCCCTGAACACGTCGTCGTCGTGCTGGTGGAAGTGGTTCCTCGCACCGACGCCGGGATGTCCATCTGCGGGCAATTGCCGTTCACGTACCACGTCGTGAGCTCATTGGCGTTTCGCGAGCACGGCGAGTTACCCGCCAGGGTGTTGGCAAGAAACCCGGCGTAGAACGCCGCGCTGAGGTCGACCACGATAGGACTGAGATACTTGCTGCTGCCGGGTGACCAACACTTCTTGGTCAAGGTGTTTGCGCAGTAACCATCGCGCCATGCGGCCTTGAACGTCGGCGTGCCCAGGGGAGCGCCACTCGCATCCGGCGGGATCACGTACGTGATCGTCGGATCGAAGTAGATCGGGTTGCCCTGCGCGGAGTAGTAGTACTTCGAGGCGGTGTTGTCGTCCATCGAATCGGGAATCGACGTGGAGTTCATCGAGCCGGAATCGTCGAACGTCACCACGATGTTGGGTGCCACCTTCGAGGTGACGCCGGGCGGCGTCTTGCTCACGGTGACAGTGCCGGCCGTGACCGCGGACGCGGCCAGCAGCCATGCGATCGCTGCGACGAGAAGGACAGCCCACGAGAGGAGAGGTTTCTGCATGAGGGGTGTCTTCAGGTCAGCGTACATGCGACGAGGTTCGGCGTAACGAAGGTGGAC
>NZ_JBFUJE010000158.1:0-8253 GCF_056401535.1 Luteibacter sp. P4_E6
GGTGTTTACCGTCGCGATGATGGCCCGGTTGCCCCGCGCGAGGTCGTCACGTGCACGCGTCTCCAGCTCCCGCGAGACCATGGTGGTCACCACGATCGTGAGTGCCGCGACACCCAGGGCCACGATGCCGACGACGAGCAGCGTCAGGCGGGCGCCCACGCTCATGCTGCGCGCAAAGGCGCGACTACCGATCCTGTTCATATGAAGCCTTTGCGAAGTCATCGGGCATCCCTTGCGGACACCCTTACACCGGCGTTGTCGGCAGACTTCCGGCGGACTTTAGGCCTTGGGGCGCATTCTCCTGGGCTGGTGAGACGGCGAAAACCGCCGTCTCACCGATTTGTCTGGCAAATCGTTCTTGTCTGGCAAATCGCTCAGCCGGTGTTCTGCAGACCCTGCGACACCCCATTGACGCAGGCCACCAGCGCATTGAGCAGGGCATCGTCCTTGCCGCCCGTGGCGCGCCAGCGCCTGAGCAGGTCGACCTGGAGAAGGCTCATGGGGTCCACGTAGGGATTGCGCAGGCGGATCGACGTGGCCAGGCGCGGATCGCCTGCAAGCAATTCGTCGGCACCCTTGAGCTTGAGGACCCAGGCCACCGTTCTTTCAAACTCCGCGCGGATCATCGGAAAGAAGCGCTCGTGCAGGGGGCCGGCAAGTCGGGAGAAGGCTTCGGCAATGTCGATGTCTGCCTTGGCCAGCACCATTTCCACGTCGTCCAGCATGGTCGAGACGAAGGGCCACTCGCGTGCCATGTTCACGAGATGCTCTTCCCCGCACTCCTTCGCCACGACATCCAGGGCACTGCCCAGGCCGTACCACCCGGTGAGCACGGCGCGGCACTGTGTCCAGGAGAATACCCACGGAATGGCGCGCAGATCTTCGACGCCCTTCATGCTGCGACGGCGCGCGGGACGCGAGCCGAGCGTCATGCGCTCGATCACGTCGATGGGGGTGGCGCCACGGAAATAATCGACGAAGCCTTCGGTATCGACGAAGGCGCGATACGCCTTGCGGCTTTCCGCCGAGAGCTTCGCCATGGTGTCCTTCCAGCCCGGCTCGCGTACTTCCACGTCGCGCGGGCGCAGCGAGGCGCGCATCACCGCGCCCAGCGTCTGCTCGAGGTTGCGCACGGCCAGCGCGCGAATACCGTATTTGCGATGAATCACCTCGCCCTGCTCGGTGACGCGCAGCACGCCGCCGACGGAACCCCGCGGCGAGGCCATCAGGGCCGGCGTGATGCGTGAACCGCCACGGCTGGCCGAGCCGCCGCGACCATGAAAGAAGGCCACACGGATGCCGGCCCTCTCCGCTACCTCGAGCAGATCGACCTGGGCGCGCTGCAGGCTCCACTTCGACGCCAGCGTGCCCCCGTCCTTACCGCTGTCCGAGTAGCCGAGCATCACCCACTGGCGATCGCCTCGGGCCTTCAGGTGCTCGCGATAGACCGGGTCGTCGAGCAGGGCCTGCAGGGTTTCCGCACCGCCGGCGAGATCGTCGATGGTCTCGAACAGGGGCGCGACGTCGAGCGGCACGCGTCCGTCTTCGACCAGGCCGCCGCGCCGCGCCAGTGCCAGCACGGCGAGCACGTCCGCCGCGCTTTCGGCCATGCTGATGATGTACAGGCCTGTAGCCTCGTGGCCGTAACGCTTGCGCGAATCCGCCAGGGTGGCGAATACATCGCGCAGCATCGTCGCGGCCTCGTTGCCATCGCCGGCGACGAAACTGCGCTCGCCGGCGGCGTAGGGACGCAGCATCTTTACCCGGGTGGGCGTGTCGTGGTTCGCGAACTCCGCGTCGTCGAGCAGTGCGGACAGCGCTTCGTCATGCACACGCGCATCCTGGCGTACGTCCAGACGAGCCAGGTGGAAGCCAAACGTACGCGCGCGCCAGAGCAGGCGCCCGACAACGTAGGCACCGGCATGCTTGCCGCCGTGCGCGACAAGGCTCTTCTGGATCAGCGCGATGTCGTCGATGAACTGGTCTGCCGAGGCGTACGCCGCGGCCTCTTCGTGCAACGTCGCGTCGAGCCGCGCGGCGACGAACTTCAGGAAGCTTCGGTACGGCATATCCGCATGACGCGGACGGATAGCCGCCGCGGCGGCGGGGAGTTCGTCGTGGTAGCGCTCCAGCCGGCGAACGAGCTGGTCGTCGAGCGCCACGCGGTCGTCGGTCTGGCTGAGCAGCCGACCCAGTTCGCCGGCGTCGTCAAGGTAACGCTCCAGCACCAGGGAACGCTGCGCACCGAGCGTTGCCGCAATGGTCTCGGCATTGACGTTCGSATTACCGTCCATGTCACCGCCGACCCAGGTGGCGAAACGCAGCAGACGCGGAAGGGTCACGCCTTCACCGTAGGTCTCCGCGATGGCCTGCTCCAGCGCTTCGTAAAGCGCCGGCAGCACACGGTAGATCGGTCGGGCGATATAGAAGCCCACATGATCGAACTCATCCTGCACGCTCGGCCGTACCGGCGAGGCCTCCGCCGTCTGCCAGCCGGCGGACAGCGCCATCAGGATGCGTGCGTCGTCGTCGCGAAGCTCCTGCGGCGTACGCGTCGGGTCGAACTCGTCGACCAGCGCGCGCACGATCTCCTGCTCCTTTTCCAGCAGCGAGCGGCGGACGGCCTCGGTGGGATGYGCGGTGAAGACCGGCTCGACATCCAGGCGGCCGAGCAGCGCGGTGAGCTCCTCGCGACTGACCCCGTCCTTCTTGAGTCGGGTCAGCACGGCGGCCAGCGACTCCGGCTGGGGCGCGCCGCCTTCCCGTTGGTAGTCGCGACGACGGCGAATGCGATGAACGCGCTCGGCCGTGTTCACCGCCTGGAAGTAGGTGGCAAAGGCGCGGGCCAGCGATTCGGCGTCGGCCGCCTCCAGGCCGGTCAGCGGCTCGGCAAGGGCATCCACGGCGGCGCCACTGCGCCGGCGGTGGATGGCCGTCGTCCTTACATGTTCCACGCGCTCGTAAAAGGCCTGGCCGCCCTGCTCGGCGAGCATCTGGCCAACCAGGGTACCGAGGCGGCGCACGTCCTCGCGTAGGGGGCCGTCGTGGGGCAGGAATTCGGGATCGCGTGCGGCTTCCATCGGGCGCTCTGCAGTCATCGGAACCCCGAGAGTACCTAAAAAAGTGTGTTCATCCCTGCATCCGGATTCCGCGATACAATGGGAGACCGTTTTGCCCGCCGAGGGGCGCTGCGACCATGGGATCCCCCATAGGCCAGGCTCGGCGCGGCCTCCTGTACAACGGCGCCCCCGTAACCAATCGGAGCTACGCCCCATGAACGCCGTTACCAAAGACACCGCATTCCAGGACTTCAAGGTCCGCGATATCACGCAGGCCGCCCTCGGTCGCCGTCGCATCCGTATGGCCGAAGAAGAAATGCCGGGCCTGATGCAGATCCGTGCGCGCTACGCCAAGGAGAAGCCGCTTCAGGGCGTGCGCCTCTCCGGCTCGCTGCATGTGACCAAGGAAACCGCCGTCCTCGCCGAAACCCTGCGCGAGCTGGGCGCCTCGGTGCGCTGGGCATCCTGCAACATCTTCTCCACCCAGGACGACGTCGCCGCGGCGCTCGCCGAGGGTGAACTGCCGGTGTTCGCCTGGAAGGGCGAGTCGCTGGAAGAGTACTGGGACTGCACGCTCGACATGCTGACCCACCCGGGCGAACTCGGCCCGCAGCTCATCGTCGACGACGGCGGCGACGCGACGCTCTTCATCCACAAGGGTGTCGAACTCGAAGACGGCAGCGACTGGGTCAACACGCCCAGCGGCAACCACGAAGAGCAGGTCATCAAGGACCTGGTCAAGCGCACCGCCGCCGCCCGTCCGGGCTGGTTCAAGAAGGTCGCCGCCGAATGGCGCGGCGTCTCGGAAGAGACCACCACCGGCGTGCATCGCCTGTACCAGCTCGCCGAAGCCGGCAAGCTGCTGGTCCCGGCCATCAACGTCAACGACTCGGTGACCAAGAGCAAGTTCGACAACCTCTACGGTTGCCGTGAGTCGCTGGCCGACGGCATCAAGCGCGCGACCGACCTCATGGTCGCCGGCAAGGTGGCCGTTGTCTGCGGTTACGGTGACGTGGGCAAGGGTTGCGCGCATTCGCTCAAGGGCTTCGGTGCCCGCGTGATCGTCACCGAAATCGATCCGATCAACGCCCTGCAGGCGGCGATGGAAGGTTTCCAGGTCACCACGATCGAAGAGACCCTCGGCCTCGGCGACATCTATGTCACCACCACGGGCAACAAGGACATCATCACGCTCGAGCACATGGCGGCGATGAAGAACAACGCCCTGGTCTGCAACATCGGCCACTTCGATAACGAAATCCAGATGGACCGCCTCAACGGCGCGAAGGACGTCACCCGCGAGACGATCAAGCCGCAGGTCGACCGCTACACGTTCGCCAAGGGCAACGCCATCTACATGCTGGCCGAAGGCCGCCTGGTGAACCTCGGTTGCGCCCACGGCCACCCGAGCTTCGTCATGTCGAACAGCTTCTCCAACCAGACGCTCGCGCAGTTGGACCTGTGGGCCAACAAGGACACCTACGAGAAGACGGTGTACCGCCTGCCGAAGAAGCTCGACGAGGAAGTCGCTCGCCTGCATCTGGCGCAGATCGGCGTGAAGCTCACCGTGCTGACCAAGGACCAGGCCGACTACATCGGCGTGCCGGTGGAAGGCCCGTACAAGCCGGATCATTACCGCTACTGATCCATCGCTTCATTGCGATATCGAAGGCGCCCCTCGGGGCGCCTTTTTTTGTCCGGGCTGTCGTAGGAGCCGATTCATCGGCGAATGGGTACTCGCGACGACCTGGCCGCTGCCGCGGGATCGCCGATGAATCGGCTCCTACAGGGGTCACGCAAGTCGGCCGGGGGCCAGCCGATATCGAATAGCCATCTTTCCATCTGGATGGAAAGATATATACTCAGGCCATCGTTCCGGGAACCGCACCCATGCCCGCCATCAGCTTCGAGTTTTTCCCGCCCAAGACCGACGAGCAGCGCGCCCAGCTCGACGCGGCCGTCGCCCGTCTCAAACCGCATGCGCCCGACTACGTCTCGGTCACCTTCGGTGCCGGCGGCTCGACCCTGAGCTATACGGACGAGACAGTGAAACGCCTGCGTGTCGAGCATGGCCTGTCGGTGGCACCGCATCTGTCGTGCATGGGCGGTACGCGGGCCGAGATCGCCGCCCTGCTCGACCTCTACAAAGCCACCGATTGCCGCCGCATCGTCGCGCTGCGTGGCGACCTGCCGTCGGGCATGGCGTCYCCCGGTGACTTCCGCTATGCGGCAGAGCTCGTCACCTTCATCCGCGAGCACAGCGGCAACCACTTCCACATCGAAGTGGCCGCCTACCCGGAAACGCATCCCCAGGCCGAAAACGCCCTCCACGACTTGCATCACTTCAAGGCAAAGGTCGACGCGGGTGCCGACGGTGCCATCACCCAGTACTTCTTCAATGCCGACGCCTATTTCCGCTTCGTCGACGACGTGACGAAGCTGGGCGTGAACGTGCCCATCGTGCCGGGCATCATGCCGATCGCGAACTTCAGCCAGCTGCGCCGTTTCTCCGAGCAATGCGGCGCGGAAATTCCGCGCTGGATCGTCAAGCGCATGCAGGCCCATGGCGACGACGCGGYCGCCGTACGCGACCTCGGTGCCGACGTGGTGGCCGAGCTCTGCCAGCGCCTGCTCGACGGCGGCGCGCCCGGCCTGCACTTCTATACGATCAACCGGGCCAAGGCGACCCTAGGCGTGCTGGAGCGACTCGCCGCTCGCTAAACGTGCGCGCCGTCACTCTCCGCTGAAGCGTGTACGCGGATGATGGCGCACCACCGCCACGCGTGCCGCCCTCGTGAAACGTGTCCTCGTCCTGCTGTTGCTCCTGATCGCCCTGCCTGCCGCCGCGCAGACGACGATCCACCGTTGCGTCGGCACGGACGGCCGCCCCGTGTTCTCCGACCAGCAGTGCACGAGCATCGGCGCGACATCCATCATGCCGCCGCCGGTTCCGGCGGCCAGCTCCAGCGCCGCCGACGCGCCTGCCGGACCCAGCACCGGCCTGCTGTGTGCGAAAGACGTGGCCGGGCTACGCGAGGGCATCGCCCAGGCGTTCGCCAACCGCGATGCCAACCGCATTGGCGGGCTGATTCTGTGGAACGGTTACGGAAGCGGTGGCGCGGTAGAGAACATCCGAAACATGGAGACGCTGGTCCACCAGCCCCTGTTGGCGGTGGAGGGCAATGAAGCCGGGGGACTCGACGCCGTGACCTCACGGCCCGGCAACGACGCCGCCACCCGGCGCGCCCATTTCAGCGTGGTGCGAGACTCCGGCTGCCTCTGGCTGCGACCGCCGGCCTGAGCCCGGAGGCGCGCGTTGACGCGTCGCGCCATGGCCTGGCTGGCGCCGCGCGTTATCATGGGCGGTCCCCTGGAGAGCGAACCCATGCAGAACTACCCCGATTGGATCTGGCAGAACGGGCAGATCAAGCCCTGGCGCGATGCCACCGTTCACGTCATGGCGCATGCGCTGCACTACGGATCCTCGGTGTTCGAGGGCATCCGCAGCTATGAGACGCCGGACGGCGCGGCCATCTTCCGCCTCACCGACCACCTCAAGCGCCTGTACATGTCGGCCAAGATCTACGACATCGAGATCCCCTACTCGATCGACGAGCTCGCCGCGGCGTGCCGCGACGTGGTCAAGAAAAACGACCTCAAGGCCGCTTACCTGCGCCCCGTCGCCTTCCGCGGCCTGGGTGGTTTCGGCCTCTCGGCCGAGTGCCCCACCGACGTCGCCGTGGCTACCTGGCCGATGGGCCCCTACCTCGGTCCCGAGGCGCTGGAGAACGGCATTGATGCCTGCGTGTCCAGCTGGCAGCGCTTCGCGCCGAACACCATTCCGGCCGGCGCCAAGGCGGGCGGCAATTACCTTTCGGGCCAGCTGATCGCGCGTGAAGCGCGTCGTCTCGGCTTCGGCGAAGGCATCGCACTGGCCTCCACCGGCCTGCTCAGCGAAGGCGCCGGCGAGAACCTGTTCCTCGTGTTCGACGGCGTGCTGCATACACCGCCGGCGAGCGCGTCGATCCTCACCGGTATTACCCGCCACACGTTGATGACCCTCGCCCGCGAGGATGGCATCGAGGTGGTCGAGCGCGACCTGCCGCGCGAGTACCTGTATCTCGCCGATGAAATCCTGATGTGCGGCACGGCGGCGGAAGTCACCCCGATCCGCGCGGTCGACGGCAAACAGATCGGAAACGGCAAGGGCGGCCAGATCACCCGCCGCCTGCAGGAGCTTTACTTCGGCCTGTTCAGCGGCAAGACCGCCGACCGCTGGGGCTGGCTCGAGGCACTCTAAGCCCCCTCCTCCGTAGCGCACGGACGCGCTACRATGCCCCCGCCAGGGAATGAGCCAACAGGACTGGCTAATCAACAGGGGGAAGACATGAAGATCCGTCATATCGCCGTTGCGGCGATCGTCAKTGCGTGCCTGGTCAGTGGGTGCGCCAGTGTCAACAAGGCTGGCCGCGATGCCAGCGAACAAGCAAAGACGTTCTCGCCGATCACCGACAAGGCCGTCGTCTACATTTATCGCGACGAGATCCTTGGCTCGGCCATCAAGCTGCACGTGAGTGTCGACGGTATCGCCGTTGGCGACACCGGACCGAAGAGCTTCCTGCAACTCGCCCTGCCGCCTGGCCCGCATACCATCACCTCCAGGGGCGAAAAGATCTCGTCGCTCTCGCTGGATACACAGGCTGGCAAGACGTATTACGTTTGGCAGGAAGTGAAGATGGGCATGTGGTCCGCGAATAGCATGCTGCACCAGGTCGACACCGACAAGGGGCAGGACGGCGTTCGCGAGTGCGCTCTACTACGCACCGACGCACCGGCGTTCCGCTTGCCGGACGACAGCACGCCGAAGGTCGCCGCACCCGTCGCTTCCGCCCGCGCTGTTGAAGCGACTCCGGGCTCGGCATCGGCTCCGGCCGAAGCAGCACCCGCTTCCATCAGTGCGCAGACCGCTGACGCGACCGCGCCCGCCGTCGGGACGGTCCAGGCAGAAGGAGGTCCAGCCTCCCTCGATCCGCGCGTGACCGTGCCGATGTTCAACGCCGCACAGAACCTCGCCGCCATCCATCAATGCGACCGCATGATTCGCGTCCGTAGCGTCGATGGTGATAACGCACGCCTGTACAGCACGTGCCCGGCCGGTGGAAGTGCGCTGGAGATCGTCTGCAATGGGGCGAAC
>NZ_JBFUJE010000159.1:0-8242 GCF_056401535.1 Luteibacter sp. P4_E6
TTGGTGATCAGCGGATTGCCGTCTTCGTCCACAGCCACGCCGCCAACAGCGACGCTGCCCGGGCCGTTGGCTTGCGCACCCGCACCGTAGGCGGCGCTGTTCTGTCCGGTAGCCACGCTGCCGTAACCACTTGCCGTCGCGTTGTTGCCGGTTGCCACCGCGCTGCTACCGGTCGCCGTGGCACCATCGGCGCCGGCAAAGGCACCCGAGCCCGAGGCAGTCGCGTACTGGCCAGTTGCCAACGCGTCATCGCTACCGTCGTTCAGACCGTTCGCCTTGAAGTAGCGCGTGGCGCCACTCACCGACGAATCGAGCTGGCCCTTGTTCACCGCGTCGGTGTCTTCGGTTCCGGCGGCGACGTTCGCGATCTGCCGCTCATGGCCTGCGGTGCCGACCGATACCGTGTTGTCACGATCGGCCTGCGAATCCGCGCCGAGCGCTACGGAGTTCTCACCCAGTGCCCAGGCATTCGCACCGAGCGCCGTGGCGTTGTTGCCGAGCGCCCAGCTGTTCGTGCCGAGAGCGACCGCATTGGCACTCTCGAGGCCGAACAACCCGAACCCTGTTTCGGCGAAGTTGCCGATCGCGATGCTGCCTTCGCCAGATGCGCTGGCACCGGCACCGATCGCCGTCGAGCCCGCGCTGTACGCCGTCGATCCGAATCCGTTGGCGACCGACTGATCACCTGCGGCGGTCGCCTGCGAACCACTGGCGGTCGAGAAGTCGCCGAGTGCATTCGCCACCGCACCCACGGCGGTCGACTGCGCGCCGCTTGCATACGCACCAACGCCTAGCGACGACGCAGCAAAACCGCTCGCCTGCGCGCTCGCACCGACCGCCGTACCACCGACACCCGCGCTGGTTGCACCAGTGTCCACCGGCACTCCCCCGTTGGTGATCAGCGGATTACCGTCTGCGTCCACGGCCACGCCGCCGACGGCCACGCTGCCCGGGCCGTTGGCCTGCGCACCCGCACCGTAGGCGGCACTGTTCTGTCCCGTGGCGACGCTGCCATAGCCGCTCGCCGTGGCGTTCGTGCCTGTCGCGACGGCGCCGCTGCCGCTTGCCGTCGCACCATCGGCGCCGGCGAATGCACCCGAGCCGGAAGCGGTCGCGTACTGACCGTTGGCCTGCGCATCGTCGCTGCCGTCACCGTTACCGTTAGCTTTGAAATAGTGCGCGGCGTCGCTGGTGCTTTCCGCGAGGTTGTCCACCCGGGTCGATACACCGTCGACMTTCGTGGACAGCGTGTCCACACGTGTGGACACGCCATTCACCGAGGTCGAAACCTTATCCAGCTGCCGTTTATTGACCGCATCGGTGGATTGCGTGCCGTCGGCGACGTTCACCAGCTGACGCTCTTCGTTGACCTTGCCGATCGACACCGTGTTGGCGCGATTGGCGACTGACCCATCGCCGAGGGCGACGGCGTTCTTCGCCGTGGCGCTCGCGTCCGTTCCGAAGGCGGAACTGGCCGATCCACTGGCAAATGACGATTCGCCGATCGCAATGCTGTCCGTGCCGGTGGCGCGGGCGTTCTGGCCCATCGCCGTCGACCAGGCACCGGGGGACTGTGCATTCTGGCCCAGTGCGACGCTGTAGTCGCCACTGCTGTTCGCTGCTGTACCAACCGCCGTGCTGTAGTTTCCGGCAGCCTTGCTTGAGGTCCCGCAGGCGAAGGCATCCGTGCCTTTGGCGACCGGCGCCTTGCCCTGGATGCCGAGCAGATAACCACCGCACACGTTGCCTGCCTGCGCAGGCGCGCTACCCAGCGCCAGCATCACGCCGGCGGCCAGTGGAAGCGCGGCCATCGCGGCGCGCAGACGTCGGGAGGCGCCACCCTTTCCATTCGCGCGTGCCAGCTCCGATGCCACGACCAGGATGCCGAGCGATTTGTTCCAGACCTTGCTGTAGATGGTATTCACGTGAACCTTCCTCCCAGATGTCCGCTTGTTAGCGATCGATGCGCGGGCGCGCGGCGCGCGGCCCATCGCCAGTCCGTCGCGACCGCGGCGGACGAGGTATCCGAAGACCGGTGGCCCGAAGGCCGTCCAGCCGTCCAAACGTCGTGTCTTTTCCCCTACCCGCGACGCGGGCCCCACGAAGGTCGAGGCCCCGGGGAACCGGGGCCTCTTCCAGGTCATGCGTCAGAGCGTGTACGCACCCAGCACACTCACGCCGGAGTACGCCTTTTCACCCTTCACGGTCAGCGTCCACACGCCGGCAGCGGGCTTGGTCGCCGTGAATGGCTCACTGTTACCCGGACGATTGGGCTGCGCTTTCACCACGCCCTTCGGATCGGTCACCGAGATAGACACATCACCCGAGCCACCATAGGTACGCAGGGTCAGGGTCTTCGCGTTGGCCGGTACCGTGAGCTGGTACGCGGTGGTCGAGGCGGCGGCACCCTTCTGGTTGTTCAGGGCGGCGTTGTTGGCGAGCACGATGGCCGGCGGTGCCGGCGGCGGGCCGAAAGCGGTGTACTGCTTTTGCGTTTCCGCATCGGACAGGCAGGCGTTAAGGCTTGTCGCCTGGCCGGCGGTGATCAGGCCGTCCGCGGCAAGCTGCCCTTCGTACGCCCTGATGCCCGCACGATAGGTGCCCAAGTCGGCGGCGTTGCCGGCGAGGATCTTCGCGTTGGCGATCACGTTGGCACCGATGATGATGCCGCCCGGCACGAGTTTCGGAATGCCGGTGTCGCAGGTGAGCAGCAACTGGTTGCTGCGGTCGATGCCCCAGCCGATATCCTGGAACAACGCCGGACCCAGGTCGAGGTCGATCTCACCACGGAGATCCTGGTTGATGGCGTATTCCATGATCGCGTTGGGCGTCAGGCGCGTGTCGTAATGCGAGAACGACGATCCTTCCGCGAGTACCGCCGGCGCGTAGATCTGAACGCCGTCGGCATTCGTTCCGGCAAGACCGGTGCCCTTGCCCACGGTGCCGGTGAGACCTGCGAGGTTCGCCTTCAGCGTATTGCCGTCGACCTGGTTCACCAGGATCACCGGGATGGTCACCGGCGAGACAGGCGTGCCACCCGGCGTGACCGCAGCGGGCTGGTTGTTGGCGAGGAGTACGGCTTTAGCGCCGGCAGCCTGGGCATTGAGCGACTTCGTTGCGAAGTCGCAGGTGCCGCGATCGATCAGCGCGACCTTGCCGGCGACGGCGGAGGCGTTGGTGATGGCGGCGCAGCCATCGTTCGGCACGGCCTGTACCACGGCGCCAGAGAAGTTCGCCGCAGTGGCGGTCGGGCCGAAGCTGGCCTGGGCGTACAGATAATCGCCGGCGGCGGCGGCCGGGGCGGTCACGCGATACACGTCGGGCTGGCTCAGCGCGAGCGGGGCTTCAGCAATCACTGTCGCACCGGAGAAGGCCAGGTGGCCATCATCCAGCGCGGCCGTCACGCGTTGAGCCGGCGTCAGGTCGTCCCAAAGCGTGCCGTCATGCTTGACGAAGGAACCGTAGATGTTCGGATGCGAGGTGGCGTCGCCCGGGAAGTCCTGGCCGGTCGTCAGGTCCGTGAGGTCGAGGAAGCCGAGACCGTGCGACATTTCATGTAGCACGACGTTGAGGAAATCGATCTGTCCGTCGGGAACCTTGTGATCCAGGCCCATGTACCACTTCGAGCCTTCGATACAGCCGGGCTGGCCCAGTTTACCGTTGAACTGGCTCTGTATGTCGGCATTGCCCGGGTCGAGGTCTTCGCCAGCCAGCGCATCGGCCTCCGGCCCGGCATACCAGATGTTGGCCTTGGCACCCGCCGGAAGGTTCGCGGCATCAAAGAAGAAGACGGACAAGGGTCCGGAGGATCCAAGTACACCGCCCGTGGCGTCGCATTCCAGCGGCTTGAAGGTCGCGTTGTTGACGATCGTAACGTTGCTTTTCAGGTAAGCGCCGTGGATGTCCGCCGCGAACTGGAAGACGTTGAGCGCCTGTTGACCGAAGGTCGTGCCCGGGTTGCCTCCCACGGGCGTGGCGGGCGTATGGTCGTCGAGACCCTGTCCCGTACCGACGTCCTGGTTGACGATCTTGATCTCGGCGGCGCTGACGCTCATGGCGCCGAACAGACCGGCTGCGAGAAGGGCTGAGTAAAGAAGGCCGCGGCGGATCATCGGGTAACCTCCGGTGCCTTGGGCGCAACCTGGGCGCCGTGGTCGTCATGGTGAATGCTGATGGATCCGTCCGCCGCGCGCGTGGCGACGACGCTGCTCATCCGCTCCTGGGGCAGGCGCATCCCGGTGGCTTTCGCCCCGCTCTGGAGGGTGACCTTGCGCGCCGTCTTCACTGCATCGGCATTGGTGCGCGGTTGCGTGGAGAGCGATGTAACCCGGTTCTGCCGAGCCTGGAATGCCTTGGAGTACGCGGCGCGCTCTGCGTCGGTCGGCGCGCGGATCTTTCCGGTCGCCGGGTCGATGGCGACCTGCTGTCCGGCCTGGACGGCGCGGACCTGTGGAGTTGCCTGGGTCGCAGGCGTTTCCGCGGCGTGGACCGCTCCCGCGACGGTGAAGATGCCCGTCAGCACGAGGCCGATGGCCTGTGCCAGTGTTCGTGATGTCATTACGCATACCTCCCTAGTGCGGCGCCGGGACCCCTCCCTGCACGCCAGCCGACGAAGGCCCCCTCGCCGGCGCAAACACCTGAAGGATTCGACGTTCCCCTCAACGCAAAATCCGAAGACGACTTATGGCGCGGTACAACCCCGAATCGGCGGGTCGACAAGCGTCCCCGCAGCGGTGCGGTTTACCATCTGTATGTCCCCTTGCCCGTGGTACTGCGTGAGGCGAACCGGTTGCCGGCCGCCTTCCTTTTGAAACCCCTGCCTTGCATCCGTGTGACTGGTTTCGAGCTCCAACGGCGCGCTCCCGAGCGACGTCTTCTTGACGTCCGTCTTTGAAAACTAGCAGCAGGAAAATACGAACGTCAATCGTTTGACGGTAAGTTTTCGATAGACCAAACGGCCAAGCCGGAAACCCCGACGCAGCACGTTTGTGATGTCATTAGACCTTCTAATTCATGGCCTTGCGTGGCAATAACACGCTCGTCTTCACGTTCAAACCCTTGTCTCAAAGCGAAAGAAATCATGGACTTGATCGATATCGGAGCCAACCTGACCCACGAATCCTTCCGTCAAGACTTTGACGATGTGCTGACCCGCGCCCGTGCGCATGGCGTCGGCCGAATGATCGTGACCGGCGCCTCACGGGAAGGAAGCGAGCACGCGCTCGAGCTAGCCAGAGCCAGCGGCGGCCGCCTGTTTGCCACGGCGGGCGTACACCCCCATCACGCCGTGGACTACGACGAAGCCACCGACATCGTGCTCCGGCAACTCGCCAGCGAGCCGGAAGTTCGCGCCGTCGGAGAAACCGGGCTCGACTACAACCGCAATTACTCCCCCCGGGACATTCAGAGGGTCGTCTTCGAACGCCAGCTGGAGATCGCCGTAGACGTGGGCAAGCCTCTCTTCCTGCACCAGCGAGACGCACACCACGATTTCCTGGCCATCCTGAAGCGCTTTCGCCACCGCGTTCCCGCCGCCGTGGTGCACTGTTTCACCGACACCGAAGAGGCCTTGCGCGATTATCTCGACCTCGATTGCCATATCGGGATCACCGGATGGATCTGCGATGAGCGGCGTGGTGCGCACCTGCGCGAACTGGTGAAGCTCATTCCATCCGACCGGCTGATGCTCGAGACCGATGCGCCGTACCTGCTACCGCGAACGGTGCGGCCCATGCCCAAGGACCGACGTAACGAGCCGATGTACCTTGCGCACATTCGAGACGAAGTGGCACGCGATCGGGGGGAGTCGAAGGAAGCGCTGACTGACGCCAGTGTGCGTACGACGGAGGCGTTTTTTGGTCTTTGAGGCGAGCGCCCTTCGCCGATGAATCGACTCCTACCCGGAATGCAGGCTCGTCAGCGACGCTTCCGCAAGGTCGATCTCACGCATCAACGTACGCAACGTGTCGTCATTGATTTCATGGCTTCGACGAAGGTTGTACAACTCTCGACGCTCGGCACGCAGCGCCGCCAGACGCATGACGCGCTCCGTGCCCGCCTCGGCGCGTGCTTTCTGTGGAACGTCGCCTTCATCACCGGCCGCTTCGAGCCGCTGCTGGTAATCCGCCATCACGCGCGATGCAACGCGCGAGGCAAGCGCAATGGCGTTGACATCGCCGCTCTCGTCCACCCGCTGCTGCTCGTCAGCGATGCCGCGCAGTGCCGCTTCGGCCGATAGCGCCCGTGCCCTGCGCTCCTCGCGAACACGGGGGTCTTCGCCTGGAAATTTCAGCCCCTTGACGGCCAGCGGCAGGCCGATCGCACCGATGGCCAATGTGCACAGAATCACGCCGCTGGCGAGAAGGATCATCAGGTGCCGCACGGGGAAGGGCACGCCCTCGCTCTTCATCAGCGGGAGTGAAAGCACACCCGCCATCGTGATCGCACCGCGCACGCCTGCAAGCGCCGTGGTCCAGACCATCCGCGTTCCCACCCTGGGTCGTTTTTCTCCGCGATGAAGCGCGCGCAGCAGGACGAAGCGCAGCGACACCCAGACCCAGATAAAACGAAGGATGACCAGGGCCAGCGTGATCGCGAGAACGTAGGCGAGCAGATACCAGAGTTCGCCGCCGCCCGCCTGCGCGAGATCACCCTTCGCGCCGTCGACGATGCCGGGAAGCTGCAAGCCGAGTAGCAGGAAGATCAGGCCGTTGAAGACGAACTCCACCATCGACCACACCGCACCGTTCTGCATGCGTGTGGCTACGTAGCCACCCTTGAGCACGTCGGTGTAGTTCATTGTCATCCCGGCGGCGACGGCGGCGAGGATGCCCGAGACGCCGAAATGCTCGGCGAGCAGGTAAGCGGCGAAAGGAAGCAGCAGGAGCAAGGCGACCTGGCTGGCCGGATCCACCTCGCCACTCCAGCGCACCAGGCGCCGGCGGAAGATGCCGAACGTATAACTCACCAGCACGCCGGCGAGGATGCCCCCCAAGGCCATCACCCCGAAGTCGATCGACGCCTTGCCCAACGAGAAGCTGCCGGTGATCTCCGCCGCCACAGCGAACTGCAGGGCGACCAGGCCGGAGGCGTCGTTGAGCAGCGCCTCACCGGAAAGCACGTGCATCAGTCGCGAGGGGATCGGCGTTTCGCCGGTGATCGAGGTGACCGCGACCGCGTCGGTCGGCGAGAGCACGGCGGCCAGCGCAAAGGCCACCGCCAGGGGTACGGTCGGGATCAGCCAGTGAACGAAGTACCCGACACCCAGGATCGTGAAGAAGACCAATCCGACGGCAAGGGCGAGGATGGGCCCGCGCAAGAGGAACAGCTCGCGCTTGGGAATGCGCCACCCGTCCGCGAACAGAAGCGGCGGGATGAAGAGCAGGAAGAAGAGCTCATGGTCGAATTCCACATCCATGCCGAACGGCTGGGCCAGAAGGGCACCCAGAGCGATCTGCAAAATCGGCAGGGGAAGCCGGACCGGGAGCACCCGGACGATGGCGCCCGAAAGCGCGACGACGAGGAGGAGGACAAGAATCGTGATTACCAGTGCCATTTCCCGACGTTAAACGGGGGGTGTCACAGCAGGCAAGACGCCTGGCACTTGCAACGTAAGTTCTTGCGGTTCGCCCCGCAATTAGTTGCTTAGGACTTTTTCCTATTGTTACGAATGACAGCAATACTTTACGTTGTTTTCACGCGCCGCTTCGGCGCTGTCGTCAGCTCGCCTCAGGGGACATGATGAGCGGGTGCGACTTTCGCCATGGATGACGTCTTGCACGATCTTTTTGGGGAGCAAAAGAAATGCCAAACCACGCCATTGCGCGCACCCCTTTCGATTGACGACGTGACGCCGCCCGCCCGGTAAGAGGCGTTCGGCCGAGCGAAATTCTTCCAGTTGGTTTTCCGCCCGCCGATGCTTTCGGCGGAACGTCCGCGTGCCGCGCGGATGCGGACGACTTCACCCGTTTATTCGTCACGCGTTTTTTCAGGAGGGACGTTCCATGCAGTACGCAAACCGTTCAGTCGCGCCGCCGCGCCGCAAGCTCGCGCTTGCCGTGGCTTTCGCCGTATCCATCGGCGGTGCCGGCGCGGCCTTGGCGCAGAGCAACGCCACCGGCGCCATCTTCGGCTCCGCCACGCCCGGTGACGTTGTCCATATCGAGAACACGGACAACGGCCTGCGCCGCGACATCACCGTCGATGCCGGTGGCCGTTACCGCGCCAACTCGCTGCCGATCGG
>NZ_JBFUJE010000160.1:0-8172 GCF_056401535.1 Luteibacter sp. P4_E6
CCTGGAATACAAGGATCACAAGCCCTTCGAGTGCGTGGGCGAGGGTGCGGAAGCCCGCGCCGCGCTCGCCTCGCTGGCCGAGCGTCCGGAGTGGCGTGAAGACGCGCTCGTCGCGCGTTTCCGCCGTGAAATCCTGCCGCAGCTGGACAACGAGGAGCTCGCGCTCGAGCCGTGGTTGAAGCCAGGGGCGTCGCATCTGGTGCCGCAGCGTCTGATCGGAGCGCTGGATGCGTTGGGCTGATCTCGCCGGGCGTCGCGTCGCTGTCTGGGGTTTCGGTCGTGAAGGCCGTGCTGCGCTGAACGCGCTGGCGCGGCATCTGCCGGGCCAGCCCGTCGATCTGTACTGCGCCGCCGATGAAGTCGATGCGGCGCGTGGCGCTTTTCCGTCGGTGGTCGTTCGCGATGCCGCGCCAGATGCCGACGCGCTCGCCGGCTACGAGGTCGTGATCAAGTCGCCGGGAATCTCGGCGTACAAGCCGGAGCTGCTCGACGCTCAAACACGCGGCACGCGGTTCACTTCCGGTACCGCGCTGTGGTTCGCCGGACACCCGCAGGCGAACACCATCGCTGTCACGGGCACCAAGGGCAAGAGCACGACCTCGGCGTTGATTGCCCATCTCGCTCGCTCCCTTGGTGTGCGTACGGCGCTCGTCGGCAACATCGGTCTCCCCTTGCTCGAGCTGGACAACGAAACGGCAGATCTGTGGGTCATCGAGTTGTCGAGCTTTCAGACGGGCGAAGCATCGGGCGTGAGCCTCGGTGTCGTGACCAGCCTGTACGAAGAACATCTGGACTGGCACGGCTCGCGCGAGCGCTATATCGACGACAAGCTCAAGCTGCTGGCTTCGTCGGCGACGGTGCTGGTCAATGCGATGCAGCCTGCGTTGCTGGCCCGAGCGGCCGATCATCCTGCACGGCATACCTTCGGCGACACGGCACATTGGCACGTTGCCGACGGCTGGATTCGTCGCGGCACGGAAGACGTCATTCGTGCCGATCGCGTGTCGGCGCCCGGGCTGCACAATGCGATCAACGCCTGCGCGGCCCTGGCTGCCCTCGAGATCGTGGGGCTTGACGCTCGTGCGGCTGCACCCGCCTTGTCGAGTTTTGTTCCCCTGCCGCATCGCCTGCAGCCTCTTGGCAAGCGCGACGGCCTCGACTGGATCAACGATTCGATAAGTACGACGCCACTTGCGAGCCTCGCTGCGTTGGAAACCGTCGGCACCGTGCGTGCGGCGTTGATCGTTGGTGGTCACGACCGTGGACTCGACTGGACACCGTTCGTCGAAGCGATGCGCGTGCACACGCCCGAGGCGATCGTCTGCCAAGGGCGCAATGGGCCGCGTATCGCCGATGCACTCGAGGCAGCAGGCGTGCCCAACGTCTATCGCGCGCTCGATCTCGCCGCTGCCGTAGGGGCTGCCCGTGATGCTCTACGCGGTGAGGGTGTTGTTGTGCTCTCGCCCGGTGCGCCGAGTTTCGATCAGTTTCGTGATTATGCGGAGCGCGGCAAGCGCTTTGCCGAGCTGGCCGGCTTTGACGCCGAAGCGGCGCATATCCTGGGTCTCGGCGTCGACTGATCGCTTGTCGAGCGCGCCCCAATATATCTCGGTGCATAGCGAGACTTTGTTATCGCCGCAGGTTTTTTGTAGGAGCCGATTCATCGGCGATGGGTGCCAGCGATCACGACAGATCCAAGCGGCAACAGCAGGTCGTAACGATCAGTCCCGCGTGGCACTCAACAACGTTCCCACCACAGCCGCCAACGCCGCATACAACTCCGGCGGCACATCCTCACGCAACCGGACGGCTGCCAGCAACGTCGCAATCTGCGGATCCAGTTGCGGTGCCAGGCCAAGGGCCTGCGCGCGCTCCAGCATCGATTTCACGCCCGCGGCGTCGATCCGCTGGTTGCTGCCGTTGCTGGTGGGTGAGGCCAGACGAAGCGTCACGCTGCGTCGGGGTGACGGAAGGGACTGGGTCATGCGCGTGCTTCGAGCAGGACCGCGCTGTAGGCGCTGGTCGGGACGGGAAGGCCGTGCATGCACGCAAAATGATCGAGCTGCAGGCCGCTCTTTTCCAGCTGCCGGCGCAACGACATGAATTCGGTTTCCAGGCGCGACACGGTCTCGCCGTGCTGGGCCCACAGGCGCACCGAAACGCGCGGCACGCGGAGCTGGATTTCACCCTGTACGGCGCCGAGCGTCGGCGGGTCGATGGCGAAGCCCACGGTCCACATGCCGTCGGGCTCGGACACGCTCGGCTTGCCTTCTTCAATGCGCAGTTGCAGCACGTCGTAGCCGCGTACACCCGCCAGCGGAATCTCGATCATCCACAGGCCCGACTGCGGCTGGGATTCCAGCTGGCCGATCTCTACGCGGGAGATCGCCGCGCGCACGTCGCCACGCAACTGGGTGACCAGTTCGTCCACATTCTCTTCGGTCACCTGAGGCTCGGCCAGTCCCGTGGCGCGTGGCTGGGGGAACAAAGCACGCTGCGCCAGCGGCGGCGGTGTGTCGTTGAGCGGGCGCGCAGGCACCGAGCCGTCGCCGGGACGGGCAGCGGCGCGCGTGGCGGGAAGGTCGGCGAGGGTGCGACGAAGGGCGAGCAGGGCGGCCTTGAAGTCGTCGGCGGCCGGGGTCTCTTCTTTCGGTTCGGCAAGATGCGCTTCGAGGAAGGCGCCGCTCTTGGCGATGGCTTCCTTCATGCCGAGCGGTGTGCTTACGTCGTCCGGATTGCTGATCGCGGCCTCGAGCGTGGCCAGGGCGGCGCGGAGGGGCGCGGGAAGGGTCCGGGCGATCGGCCGGCTGGCCAGGGCGGAAAGGACGCCCAGCAGCTGGGCGTACCCGTTCTGCAGGGGCAGCCGCTCGCGCAGGCCCTGCATGGCGACCTGCTCATCCACCTTGCCGGGCAGCACTTCCAGCTGGGGCTGGGTGCCCTGGGTCAATACCTTGACCAGGAATTGTTGGGGCAGGGAGGTTCCGGCCGCGTCGGCCTCGACCGTCAGGCCGCCAATGTCGAGGAGGAGCTTGCCGATGTCGGTCTGGCCCATGATTCGGGCCGTAAGCAGGGTGCCCACGCGCCAGGTATCCGCCGCAGCGGTGGTGCCCGCTGCCGCGCCCGCCCAAAGCTGGGCAGCGATACTGGTCGGCTGGATGATCAAGGGCAGGTCCTCCCGAGGGCCTGGGCGAGTCCGGCTGGGCGCGCTCCTGTGCTTAGAGAATCGGCCGCACCCGTAAGAACTTTAGGGGGCGGCCGACGAGCGATGGTCTTTCACGGGACGACGACAGGGATAATGAGGGTCGGGTCGTTGTCGGAAGGAGTCAGCTTGATACGTAACGCAGCCGACATCGTCTCCACGTCGCCGCGTTCGACGACATACGTCACGAGCGCAATGTTCCCGGGAAGCATGCCCGCGTAGCTCTTCAAGCTCCCCGGCAAAGAGGTAAATCGAGATCCGTCCCGCGGGATTTTCTTCCAGGCGTCGGATAAGACGCGCTTCTTTGTCAATTCGTCAGTCACAGCCACGTAACCGAAGTCCCCCTCTATGAATCCCTGGTTGCCCGGTATGGTCACGTAGACCGTTCCATCTTCGAATTCGATGGTTGGCGCGACATAGGGGGGTGTGGTGCCGGATACCGGCTTCGAGGCGTCAGGTTTTGGAGTTGGGACGGGAGCCGGAGAGGGTGCGGGTTTCGGCGTAGGCGTCGGAGCCAGCGGAGTGTCCGGAGCCGCGTACGTAGCATCCACCTCAAGCCGAATCGACTCCCGCACCCTCGGCACCTGCCAGCCCATCAGCTGGACCGTGGTTTTTCCCCGATACGTACCGAACGGCAAATCGACGTTGTCCTCGGCGCTGATGACGGCACGTAGCGAGGTGGAGCTCGTGTGATCCCGGCCAGGCGCGTCTAAGGGCTGGTCCCACGCGGTGTATACCGGGTAGCCTTTCGCTGCAATCACTCGGCGGAACAGCCGGCAGCGACTGGTCCGCTCCTTGCCGTTGGTGTCCACCACCGGGACGTTCAGGAGCTTCGCGGTCCCCTTCAATGAGAGGGATGTGGGGCCTTCCCCGGCGGACGTTGCGACATAAGCGTAGTCGCATGACAGCAACGGATCGGGATTGCATGTTAGCAGGGCGGAGACCACGTCCATCTGCACCCTCAGCGTGGAGCATCGCGGAAGGTCAAACATGAGCCCGGGGAAGGTTTCCGCATCGGCTTCACTGTCCCCTGCGGAAAGGCCAACTTTCAGGGCGATTCGTAACTGTGCGAAGTCGCCGAGTTCGTCGAGGTAGCTGAGCGGTATCGTGACACGCACGCCGTCCTTGACCTCCTGTTCGGTGATGACCTCGGGCGGCATGCGAAGGGGGAGATCTTTCGGGCTGCCATCAGCCTTGGTTCCCAGGCAGCGCATCCAGATGGCCTGGCCCTTCTGGATGTAGGGCCACGGCTCGACGGTGATGATGGCGCCGTCCGGAGCGTCGCGCCGGTCCAGGGCGTTGTTTACCAGATCCGGCGTTACCCGGGGCCTCGGATAACTCAATAAATTCAACTGTGCAGCTGTCGGTAACTTGACGGGCGTCGAGGGCGATGTGGTCGGTTCATCGCCGATGACCTTATATGAGACCTCGATCGATTCGCCTGCGTGACTGGCGATCATCGCCGGTTCGATGGGAATACTGACCCCTTTCCCTTTCCATGCCTGTGCTGGCATATCGACGATGCTTTCATCGGCCATCTTGTAGCTGACGATCACAGCGCTGTTAACCGGCAAGCGGGGTTGAGGCGCAATGGCGACGTAGATGCCGACGACCTTACCGACGGTCACTCGCGGCGCGGCGAAGGTCAGCGGGCGTGGTTCGTCGCTGACGAGGTCGGCGTCGGGGTCGCGGCTGGGTTCAGCTGGCGGCGTCACGTCCGACTTCCGAAGCGCTCTCACCGCGTCGGCAAAATCAGTGCCGCCATCATCTGCGGTGTAATCCACCGTAAGAAGGATATCTTCCAATAGCCAGGTGTCGTCACGCTTCAGAATGCCCAGGAGTTCTTCCCGATCACCCGGGAAGGAGAGGGTCCAGTTCGAGATGGCGCCCGTGCCCTCGAAGGGGAGGTAGCGGTCATCACCGAACAGCAGGCTGAAGAGGCCACTGTAGCCGTCGATATCCACAATCGGCTTGGTTGTGGATACGGCGACCTTCTGTTCACGTCGCAGGTTGGTCCTGACCGAGTCGTGTTCTGGTTTACTGTTGTCGTAGATGTATCGTGCCCCTTCGATCGCCGGCTCGAACAGGACGTCGTTACGGGTCTGTATCAATACGGCTGCGATGCTCTTCACCTCGCTGGAAGTGGCCAGCTTGATACTCAGGGACACATTAACGATCTGACGCAGATAGTGACCGGGGAAGTCGGCATCGTAGAGTTCGGACGGAAGGGCGAATGTAATCTCACCTGTACGCTCTATCGTCGAACCCAAGGTCCCCGCATCGACCTTCTTGATATCGACAAGCGAGAACGATTTACGGATATGCATGCGCCGCTCGCGACCGCGCAGGTAGGCTGCTTCCATCTCGAGAAGATCACGCTGCAAGGCGTCGCCGGCGAGCATGCCGCGCCAGTCATCCATCCACGCGTCGCGTCGTACGAACTCCCTGTTGAAGTCACCGGTTTCATAACGCCAGCCGTCCTGGGCGGCGAGGCATAGCGACATGACGGCATCGTAAGCCGACGCATAGATGTCGGATAGATGGGCGATCATCCAGACATAGGTGGGGCCGATCGCAAAGCCCGTGGTCATGAAGGTATATTCCTCCTTCATCACTGCTTGCTGGGCCAGGACTTCCGCCACTGCAAGCTCGCCAGAACGGATAAGGATGTCCTGCTCGGCGAGCTGGCTGTTGATGATTTCCAGCTCCTGTTTAGCCTGCTCGGCTTCAAAGTCCCATTCCTTGGCGCGATACCTGATATCGGCGAAATAGCGTAGCTCGTCCTTGATCGCGTCAGCGGCGTCTCCCATTCCCAGGATGCCCGCTGCCACGCCTTCAGCAGGTGCCCCGATGCGGCACCCGCCCACCGACATGCCAAAGATGTTCGGTGTTGTGTCGAGACACTTGCCTGAGACCATGAACGGAATCGCGTAAATCTTGGATACCGCAGCGCCGGCTCCCAAGAGCATGGATATCCTCTCTTCCGGCAGGACGAGCTCTTCATACAGCCCTTGGTAGTAGTCGTGCCGCTTCTGAAGGGCGACCTTGCTCGTTACCATCGTCGCCCGTACGGCTCGTACATGCTTCAGTGCCTCCCTTTGGGTTCGCAACGTGAAGTCGGAAAGGTTGATCAGATTTCGCTGCTGCAGTACGCCCAGACCGGCGTTGTACTCCTCCTCGTAGGTGTGGAAGAGTTGGCGCCCCATGTCGATTAGCTGTTGTACGGCTTCCTTGGCCATTGGCAGCACGTGCTTGAATCGATAGGGCGGGACATTGATGCGCCCGCGGCGTGCTTCCCCGGAGCGCATGCCGGTGCGCTGGCTGCCTATCAGGTCAAATTCGTCCGCTGCTCCATAGAGATCCAGCTGCATGATCTTGCCATCGATGGTCAACCCATGGCGAAGGTTAAACATCCGACTCTCGAGCAGGTCGCGCGTCTGCGTCAGCACGGTGTTTACTGGTGGAAGGAAGTGCGACGCCCGTGTCTCGGTGAGCGTCGGCAGGCTGGGTGTTGCGGTCGTCAGGCGTTCGGGTAAAGGACCCAGCAGAGCCAACGCCCTGCGGTAGTGGTTGCCGGCTTCGGCCACGCCGTCGCGTGTGAGTTGGCGATAAAAGTCATCGCCCTGCTGACGCCATAGCTCGACGACGAACATCAGCATGGCCTTGCGATAGCGCTCCGGCTCGGCATAGGCGAATGTCTCGATATCCGTGGTGAGCGTGTTCGCCTCGAGTTTGAGCGCAGCGTTGGGCATGGTCAATGGACGGCTGTGCCAGAACGGGGGCATCAGCATGTCGAGGTTTCCGGCGGCGTCGTAGGGATCGAACAGGTGCCGCGTGCACCACTCGAGCGACTCGCGATACTGCCGTGTCGAGCGCAACTTCCATGCCACCAGCGTGGGCAAGTGCATGAACAGTTCCCAGAAATAGAAGCCGTTCGCGCCGTGGAAATCGACGGTGCCATCTTCCGTTCCGGGGGCCATCCGCGGCGCGGGAAGCTGTTGGGTTTTCCAGTCGAGAAGGTCCTGTGGTGAATTGGTGGCCAGCGCCGCGAAGCGCATGCCGAGCAGCGTATTCAGGCGAATGGCGTACGCATGCGTGGGAAGCGCGTAGGATTTGTTTGACGCGCGACCCGCGACCTCGGTCAGGTCCAGGTAGTGGACCTGGTAACGATTCTGGATGAGGCGCGCCGAGGCGACGGCGTCGTCGACCGCGTCCGCGCCATGGGCCCCTTTAGCGCGCCCTTGCTCCTGCAAGTTGTACTGGCGAGTGATGGAACCGAGCATCTCGGTATCGTCATCGGCATATACCTCGAGCTTGAAAGTGTGTGGATTCGTGGCCTTGCTCACGGGGAATCTCGCGGTGATGGCGCGCGAGTGGTCGGTGCCGTCCAGGACCACGGTCGTCTCGGCGAGAACGGCGTTGCCAACTTGCGTCGAGACCATGAGCCGCGCGAACGTATCCCGATGTGCATGCTTCAACGCCACGAGCTTGACGATATCGATGCCCGACGGCACGGTGACTCCGTTCGTGGCGAAGCAAGCGGCCTCCTTGGCTACGTATTCATCCACCACGTCGTAGCGCGCCCAATCCTTAGCTCGCCGGATCAGCCATGACACGGGCTTTTTGTCGTGGGTCCAGTAATAGCTGCTGACGCCGATCCTTGCGCCGAACTCGTCGTAGTCCATGAGTGGGTCGCGTGCGAGCTGAGCACGAATGGGAGCGAAGGCGGTGGGCTTGGCTTCGATCGCGGCTGGAAGATCGGCGAGGCCTAGCTTCTGGAGGACGTAGTTGTCCTCGGTTGAAAGCGTGACTTTCACGCCGTCGCTCGGCGTGCCGCCGCGGAGGACGAGATGTGCGGAGCCGAAGGGCTTGCCTGTCGATGGGTTAGCGGTTTTTGCATCCTTTCGCAGATGTGCCGTCGAAGAGAAGATGCTTTTTCTCCCACGTTGGGTGGGGTCCACGTAGTCTATTGT
>NZ_JBFUJE010000161.1:0-8088 GCF_056401535.1 Luteibacter sp. P4_E6
GGGGAGAACCGTTTGATAACGGTTTCTTGATGATATATTTGCCCGCTACGACAGCTAACCAGCCCGGTCATCATGAGTTCAAAAGCACCCCGTGCGTCGCGCTCGCGCGCGATGGATCAGCGCACGTCCATTGCGCTGGCCGCCGTTATTGTCTTTTTCGTCGTCAGCGGCGCACTCGCGTATCTGAACATCCGAACCATTCGCGACGGCAACCAGAAGGTCATCCAGTCTCAGCAGACGGTGACCGCGCTGAGCGACATCCTTTCCGCGGCCCAGGACGCGGAAACCGGTCAGCGTGGCTTCCTGCTGACGGGGAACGAGAGGTACCTCGAACCCTATCGCGCTGCCCTGGCGAGCATTCCTGCCCGTCTCGAATCCCTGAAACTGTCGACCCATGACAATGCCAGCCAGCAGGCTCGCCTGAAGGAACTGGCCGGCCGCCTGGACGACAAGCTCGGCGAGCTCAAGGAGACGATCGAGCTGCGCCGGACACGCAGCCTCGATGCGGCCCTGGCGGTTGTCAACAGCGATCGTGGCAAGGCCGCCATGGATGCCATCCGCGCGCAGCTGACCAATATGCAGGCCGAGGAATTTTCGCTTCGCGACAAGCGGGTCGTGGAAATGACCGCGGCCTATGGCAATGCACTCACCAGCGGGCTGCTCAGTGGTCTGCTTGGCGTGGCGCTGACCATTTTTGTCGCCGTGATGATTCGCAATGCGTCGCGTAGCCGGGTACGGGCAACCTGGCTGCAGGCCGGTCAGCTCGAACTGGCGGCCGTCATGGCCGGTGAGCAGGAGACGGAAACGCTTGGCGCGAACATCCTCGCCTTCCTCGCTCGATTCGTCGACGCCCAGGCAGGGGCTCTTTTCGTCAACACCGCCAACTTTTACGAGCGGATAGGCGTCTACGGCCTCGCGCCGGGTCACCATGTGGTCGAGCGCTTCCTGCCGGCCGAAGGGTTGCTCGGTCAGACCGCTGCCGAACGCCGCACCTTCGTCATCGACGACGTGCCGGAGGGCTACCTGGCCATCGGCTCGGCGCTGGGCCAGGACAAACCGCGTCATCTCGTCCTGTTGCCCACCGTGGTCGATGGCGAGGTCAACGGGGTGCTGGAGCTCGGCTTTTTCAGCGCCGTTGACGAGGATGTCATTTCGCTTCTCGAACAGGCCTCCTCCGCCATCGGCGTGGCACTCCGTTCGGCCACCTACCGGGCAGATCTTGGTCGTCTTCTGGAGGAGACGCGCCGGCAGTCCGATTCGCTGCAGGTGCAGGGCGAAGAGCTTCGCGTGTCCAACGAGGAGCTCGAGGAACAGAGCCGCGCGCTCAAGCAATCCCAGCACGAGCTCGAGCAGCAACAGGCCGAACTGGAACAGACCAACGCCCATCTGGAAGAGCAGGCGAACCAGCTCGAATTGCAGCGCGACGACCTCGCCCGGGCGAATGAAGTGATCGAGAACAAGGCGAAGGAAGTGCTGCGCGCGAGCCGGTACAAGTCGGACTTCCTCGCCAACATGTCCCACGAATTGCGGACGCCGCTGAACTCGGCGCTGATTCTCTCCAAGCTCCTTGCCGACAATCCGCGCGGCAACCTGACGGAAGAGCAAGTCAAGTTCGCCAATACCATCCATTCGTCCGGCAACGATCTGCTCACGCTGATCAACGATATCCTCGACCTGTCCAAGATCGAAGCGGGTCATATCGAGATTCATGCCGAGTCGCTCTCCGTCGACCGCATGATCAAGAGTCTTGTCCCGCAGTTCCAGCCGGTCGCCGAACAGAAAGGCCTGATCTTCGACGTATCGACGTCACCGGATTGCCCGCCTATCGTCGAGACCGATCGTCAGCGCCTGGAGCAGGTGCTCAAGAACCTGTTGTCCAACGCCTTCAAGTTCACCGAGCAGGGCAGCGTGCAGTTGCACGTATCGTGCGACGGCCATGGTGATTTCGTGTTCGCCGTTAGCGACACCGGCATCGGCATCTCGGTTGAACAGCAGACGCGTATCTTCGAAGCGTTCCAGCAGGCCGATGGCACGATCAGCCGCAAGTACGGCGGCACCGGCCTGGGCCTGTCGATTTCGCTGGAACTGGCGCGCCTTCTCGGCGGCAGCATCGCCGTCGACAGCCAGGTGGGCAGGGGCAGTACGTTCAGCCTGACGATTCCCCCGCTGCTCGGTGCCGTCCGCAGGCCACCGTCGACGGAGCCGGTCACGGCCGCGGCCCTGCCGACGGTGGCATCGCGGTCCGATGTGGCGCCGCCCGTCCCCGTGCCTGCGCCCAAGGTGCCGGACGATCGCTTCGAGCCGGCCGATCAGCGACGGGCCATCCTCGTCGTCGAGGACGACGAGCGCTTCGCGCAGATCCTCCTCGAGCTGGCCCGCGAGATGAACTTCCGTTGCCTGATCGCCACCAGCGCCCAGGAAGCGCTCGCCCTGGCGAGACATCATCTTCCCCAGGCCATCGTGCTGGACGTCGGCTTGCCCGACCAGTCGGGCCTTTCCGTGCTCGACATCCTCAAGCGCGACGTGCGAACACGTCATATCCCGATCCACGTTGTTTCCGCGACGGACCATTCCCATGCAGCCCTTTCCATGGGTGCGGTGGGGTATCTGCTCAAACCGGTCAAGCGGGCGCAGCTGGCCGAGGTACTGGGCAAGCTGGACGCGAGGCTTTCGCAGGCGGTCCGTCGCGTGCTCGTGGTCGAGGACGACGATGTGCAGCGCGACGCTATTCGCCAGTTGCTGGCGTCCGCGGATGTCGAAACAGTGGCGGCGGCGACGGCGGCAGAGTGCCTCGATCACCTGAAGAGCCAGACCTTCGACTGCATGGTGCTCGACCTGTCCTTACCCGATGCTTCCGGCTTCACGCTGCTGGAAACGCTGAGCGCCGAGGGTATCTATGCCTTCCCCCCGGTGATCGTCTATACCGGTCGCGATCTGACGTCGGACGAGGAGGCGCGACTGCGCGTCTACTCGCGCTCCATCATCATCAAGGGCGCGAAGTCGCCCGAGCGCCTTCTCGACGAGGTGTCCTTGTTCCTGCACCAGGTCGTCACCGAACTGCCGCAGGAACACCAGCGGATGATCCAGGAGGCGCAGCATCGCGATGCGCTGCTCGAGGGTCGGCGGGTGCTGGTGGTCGAGGACGACGTGCGCAACGTCTATGCGCTGATCAACATCCTCGAGCCCAGAGGCTGCGTGCTCACTGTTGCCCGCAATGGCCAGGAGGCCATCGATGCCCTGAACAAGGCCAGCGATGGCTCTGGCAACGACATCGATCTGGTGCTGATGGACGTGATGATGCCGGTGATGGATGGCCTGACGGCGACGCGGCAGATTCGCGCCGATCCGCGCTGGAAGAAACTGCCGATCATTACGCTCACCGCCAAGGCCATGCCTGACGATCAGGAGACCTGCCTGCAGGCGGGGGCGAGCGATTACATGGCCAAGCCGCTCGACGTCGACAAACTGCTCTCGCTCGTTCGCGTGTGGCTCTCGCAGTGAGCCACATGGAGGACAGCGCGGTGGGCCGCCTCGAAGCGATCGAGGTAGAGCTGATCCTGGAAGCCTTGTTCCAGCGCTTCCACTACGATTTTCGCGGGTACTCCAGGGCGTCGATCACACGACGCCTGAAGCAGCTCCGCGAGAAGCTCGGTTATCGTACGCATTCGGCCATGCTCGAAGCGCTTTTGCACGATCCGTCCGTGGGGCCCCACGTGGTCAGTTACCTCACGGTGCAGGTCAGCGAGATGTTTCGCGACCCCTCCTATTTTCGTGCGCTACGCGAGCACGTCGTGCCGCACCTGCGTACCTATCCGTCGCTGAAGGTCTGGGTCGCCGGGTGCAGCAGTGGTGAGGAATTCTATTCGCTGGCGATTCTTTTCCGTGAGGAGGGTCTGGAACAGCGAACGATGTTCTACGCCACGGACATCAACGCGGGAGCACTGGAGGCAGCCTCGGCAGGGGTGTACAACCTGGATCGCATCCGCGGGTTCACGGAGAACCACCAGCAGTCCGGTGGCCGTTCCTCACTGTCGGATTACTACACCGCGGCCTATGGGAAGGCTTCATTCGATCGTTCGCTACGGGAGAGGGTCGTGTTCGCCGACCATAGCCTGGTCACCGATGCCGTGTTCGGGGAGATGCACCTCATCTCCTGCCGGAACGTGCTGATCTATTTCGACAACACCCTGCAGGATCGAACCATCAAGTTGTTCAGCGATTCACTCGTACGCAAGGGATTCCTGGGGCTCGGCTCGAAGGAAAGCCTCCGGTTCTCCGCCCATGCCGATGCTTTCCAGGACTTCGTCCAGGAAGAAAGGATCTACCAGAAGCAGGATCTTTGACATGGCTACTCCCATCACTGGTAAGGACGCGGCGGTCATGAGCCCGGTTCATTTTCTTCTCGTCGACGACCTCGAGGACAACCTCGTTGCCCTCGAGGCGCTCTTGCGCCGTGACGACCTGGTGTTGCTCAGGGCCCGCTCGGGAGAAGAGGCGCTGGAACTCCTGCTCGTCCACGACGTGGCGTTGGGACTGCTCGATGTGCAGATGCCGGGCATGGATGGCTTCGAACTCGCCGAACTGATGCGCGGCAACGAACGCACGCGTCATGTACCGATCATTTTCCTGACGGCGAGCAATACCGACAGCCAGAGGAAGTTCAGGGGCTATGAAGCGGGTGCGGTCGATTTCATCCAGAAGCCGGTCGAGTGGGACATCCTGCGGAGCAAGACGAAGGTCTTTTTCGACCTGCACCGGCAGAAGCAGCAGCTTGCGGCGCAGCGCGACGAGCTCGAAGTTTATGCCGACACGCTGACCCGATCTGACCGTTACAAGGACCAGTTCCTCGCCATTCTTGCGCATGAGTTGCGCAACCCGCTCACGCCGTTGCGGATGGGTCTGGACGTGCTGAGGGGGCAGCCCTCGCCAGAGCGGACGGAGCAGATCCACGGCGTCATGGACCGCCAGCTGGTGCACCTGGTGCGCCTTGTGGATGACCTGCTCGATGTGTCGCGCGTCAGCCAGGGCAAGATCGTGCTGAAGCGCGAGAGGGTCGAGATCGCGGAGGTCGTCCAGTCGGCGCTTGAAGCGAGCCAGCCGTTCGTCGAGGGTGGCAATCACACGCTCCGGGTCAACACGGGTGCCCGGTCGCTTTGGGTCAACGGTGACAAGACGCGCCTCACGCAGGTGGTGGCGAACCTGCTCAACAATGCGGCCAAGTACACCCCGACAGGCGGCACGCTCACGCTGGATACCTACCGGGACGAGCAGGACGTCGTGATTGCCGTGTCCGATAATGGCATGGGTATTCCGAAGACCATGCAGTCGAACATCTTCGAGCTGTTTACCCAGGTGGGCGAGCACCTGACCCGCTCACAGGGGGGCCTGGGTATCGGTCTCGCACTGGTGAAGCAGCTCGTATCGATGCACGACGGATCGATCTCGGTGAGTAGCGACGGCGAGAACAAGGGCAGCACGTTTGCCGTTCGACTGCCTCTTCTCGTGGTCAACGACGAGGAGGCCAGCGAGCGCACGGCGACGGACCCCGGGGCAAACGGTGGTCCGCTCAGCATCCTGGTCGTCGACGACAACGCGGACATCGCCGAGACCTTCGGCTGGCTGCTGAGCGACATGGGACATGAGTACCGGATCGTTCTCGATGGACGGACGGCGCTGGAGGCTGCCCGTGAGTTCCGGCCGGACGTGGTCCTGCTGGACATCGGGATGCCTTCGATCGACGGCTACGCTGTCTGCCGGGCGTTTCGCGACGATCCTGGCCTTCGTTACCTGCCCATCATCGCGCAGACCGGGTGGGGGCAGGAGGCCGACAAGGCTGCGACCGCCCGGGCCGGTTTCGACTACCACCTGGTCAAGCCGGTGGGCTATGGCGAGTTGCAGCAGGCCCTGGCCTTCGTCATGCATGCGGATAGAGCGCAGGCCGGCTGAGGGGTAAACCTTTCCGTACTGCGCAGGCACTCACCGCTACCGTAGGCCGCTGCCGCGGGATCGCCGATGAATCGGCTCCTACAACACGAGGGTCAGCTATCGCTGGTGGCCTGGATCACCTGCCGCGAGAAGCGTTCCATCTCCTCCAGCTGCGGGCTCATCTGCAACAACAGCAGATCGAGGCCCGCGGCGGAGAATTCGGCGATACGGGCGCGTACCTGCGCTGGCGTACCGACCAGCCCGGGACGCAGGCCACGGTTGGAAACCGAGTATTCCTTGATCTTCAGCTCGCGCTCGAGCTGCGTTCCTGAAAGCCACTGGTCGAAGTTGGCAAAGCCGGGCGCCTCGGTATCCAATGCCGTGATGCGCTCGACCTCGGCCAGCGCCTCTTCCTCGGTGTCGCGCACGATCGCATAGGCGGCCATGCCGTACTGCATCGGCGGCTGGCCATTGCGCTCCCTCCGGGCACGCATGTCGGCGATCTTCTCGGCAATGAACGCCGGCTCGTCGCCGTGCATGACGTAGGCATCGCAGCGTTCGGCGATAAGCGTCTTGGCGGCCTCGGATTCCCCACCGGCGTAGATGGTCGGCCGTGGCGACGAGAGCGGCTTCGGCTCGCAGATGGCGTCCTTCAGCTGGTATCGCTCGCCGGTGAAAGTGAAGGGGGTTTGCGACCAGAGACCATCGACCACCTGCAGCCACTCGTTGGTGCGCGCGTAACGGTCGTCGTGCTGGTCGAATTGCAGGCCGTACTGGTTGGCTTCGTCCGCCCACCATGAGGAGACGACGTTCAGCGCAAGCCGTCCGCCGGAGATGCGGTCGATATTGGCAGCCTGCTTGGCGAAGAGGGCCGGCTGATGAAAGTTGGGGCGCACCGCCACCATGATCTCGAGCTTCTTTGTGACGGCTGCCAGGGCCGCCGCACTCGACCAGGCGTCGAGCGCGGGCTCGGTGACGCCTTTGATGTCGTTGAGGTTCAGTTCGGCGATGAGTGTGAGGTCATAGCCGATCTCCTCGGCGCGTAGACACAGCCGGCTGAGGTACTCCCAGCTCGCCTCCATGTTCTCGTCGCGGATATTGCGTAGCCATCCGCCGAAGACAGGCGCCCAGAATCCGTACCTCATGCTGCTTTTCCCGTAGTTGCGTGGATGGCGTGGGACAGGTAGTCGACCAGCTTCTCGTGGGGATCCCATCCCAACACGTTGAGCGGATCTGCCACGAAATTGGAAAGACCATTGATGTCGTAGAACCGGCGCACGCCGTCGCGGTCGTCGATCATGAACTCGATGCCGCCGATGTCCAGCTTCGCGGCGCGGGCGATGGCCTCGGCGGCACGTATCGCTTCGGCATCGGGTTTGAATTCGCTCACGGTGACGGTCGGCTTGTCGATCAGGCAGACATCGGCGGGGCACAGATCGAAGGTGCCGCCATCGGTGTTGAGTGAAATGGCGTAAAGGAACTTGCCGTCGAGGGTTTCCATGCGAACCATGCGCTGATCGCGCGCCGGCACGTATTCCTGCACCAGGGTGACGCTGTCGATACCCCTGGGTGTGGTCCCGTTGGCGACGGCCTGTTCGAGCTCTTCCCGCGTGTCGTAGCGCGACACGCCAGCGCCTGATCCGCCGATATTCACCTTGACGATGACGGGGAAGCGAAGCCCGCGGGTGGCCGCGACGATGTCAGCCTGACGGTGGACGACGTGCGTGGCGGGGATATCCAGACCGAGCGACTTGATCACCGACATCTGCCGCGCCTTGGACGCATCGATGGCGAGGGCAGGGGTGCCGTTGATAACCCGTGCGCCGTTCAACTCCCAATGCGCATAGAGCGACTGGGCATAAAAAATGGGGTGTTCGTCCTGTCGCAGGAAGGAACTCATCGCCAGGCGGCTGAATACCAGTGGGGCCGGAGCGGCTTTCTCGGCGATATCGAACCCATGATCCTCGAAGCGAATGGCCTGGTAAGCCACGCCGCGGCGATCGAGCGCGGAGAAAAGCGGCTTGAACCATTCGGGGTGTTCGTAAACGATCGCCAGGGAGGGTGCGTCGGACATGCGTTGGCTTCGATCTGTAAGGACTTACAGAGATTTCCCATGGTGCGTGATCAAAGTCAAGTGAAGATGGCAGTATGGACGTCTTAAAG
>NZ_JBFUJE010000162.1:0-8077 GCF_056401535.1 Luteibacter sp. P4_E6
CACCGGGATGCCGCCCTGCGGAATGTCCATGTCGTCGCGGAATCCAAGCGGGCCGGGCCCATAACAATGGGCGGCGATCGTGGCCCGCGTGGCGACGAAAAGATGCGGCCCGGGGATCACGCCTTTATCGATGGCACGCTGCACGTCTACATCGGCATAGCCCGCGCCTTCGGTGCCAAGATCGCGAAGGGCGGTGAAGCCCGCCATGAGTGTGTCGTTAGCATGCTTCACGGCTTCCACGGTGCGGAAGGCGAGCGTCTCTTTCATCACCTGGTCGTTCCAGGGCGTCTCGTTATACGGGTGCAGGAAGATGTGCGAGTGCGCGTCGATGAGGCCGGGGAGGATGGTCGTGCCGGGCAAGTCGATGGTCTGGGTACCGGCTGGCGCGGCGATCTTCCCGGCTGGCCCGACATCGAGAATCTTGTCGCCCTGAACGAGTACCACCCAACCCGCATGGGTCTGTTCGCTGCCTGCGTCGAAGACGCGATCGCCCTTGATCAGCCAGGGGTGGTCCGCCGGCTTTGACGTGGCCGATGGCTCTGCCGCGAACGAACCGCAGGCCATCGTCATGCAACCTGCGAATGCAAACGCCCTGCCCCACCCCGCCAACTTAGCCATGCCGCCCCCTGATCGATTCATCACTGTCCCGGATGATAGGTCCGTTCGATGTGCCCCTGCCGTTCCTCGGGCCAGAAGTACACCGTCCGCAGATTGCCGGTGGTGTAACGCTCCGCTTCATCGTTGAAGTGCGGCGACCCGGGATGCCCGCTTTCTCCGCCCGCCGTGATCGCACGCGCGTGCACCTTGTCGCCGAACTCCACGACGGCCACGAAGCTGTTGCCGCTGGTGCCGTAATAGCGCTTCGTCCCCAGCCAGCGATGGGCGCCGAACGAAGCTAGYGAGCCCCACCGCGACGACGTGAACGGCACCGGGATACTCGGCTTCGCATCGTCGAAGGGCTGCACGATGGCACCGTCCACGCGCTGGAAACGATTCACCTCGCCCCAGGGCACGCCCCAGCTCCCGAAGTCATGCTCGAGACGGTCGGTGGCCTCGACCAGGGCATTCAGGCGCACCTGCGGACCGGCCTTCTCCGCCATCCTGTCGTAGACCGACAGCCCCTCCTCCGAATCCAGCTTGCTGGCCTTGTCCCAGAGAATGTCGCCCCAGAAGACGGCCAGCGAGGTCGGCATGGAGGCAATACCCCAGCGGTAATCCCAGGTCCGCAGCAAGCCGATGGGTCCGGCGAGCTTCTGCTTCAGCGGGTCGCCTGCGGGCAACGCGTCGTAGTCGGCAATGAGGATGGGCAGCTGCCGCGCGAACGCCGGCAGGTAAGAATCGAACGCGGCATCGATCAGCGAGGCAAGCGTGAAGTCACGACGCCCGGTGAGCACGCGCGTCGCGTGCAGGCCACGAGGATTCTCGCCCACCGCATCCATGTATCGCGGAAAGTCGGCCTGCTTCGGGCTGTCGGGACCTGCCGCCGAGTACGGCCAGTCGTTGGTGTTGAATATCCAGCCGGTGGGCGGATTGAACAGACGCGGCGCCTTGTCCAGCGGCAGCAGTCCCTGCCAGTCCGTCGCCGGATCGCTGCCATCGACCGGCTTCGTATAGTCGAACCGATCGTCGCGCTTCGGGATGAACTGCGGATGCAGGTAGGCGATATTGCCCTTGTCGTCCGCATAGATCGTGTTGTTCGACGAGTTCGCCTTGAGCTCAGCCACCTTCATATAAGCCGCGTAATCGTTCGCCTTGGTGCGCAGCCAGCTCTGTTGCAGGGCCTCGAGTGGCTTGTTCATCAGGGCGATGGCGATCCACTTGTCGCCCTCCGTGCGCACGACCGGACCATGGTGCGTGGCATAGACCGTGAAGGTGCGTGCGGCGCGCGTGCCGTCCGCCGCGCGATATGGCACGACGATCTCGCGCGAGGTCACGGCGCGCAGTTCCTTGCCGTAGCGGTAGAACGGCTTGCCATCCTTCTGCACGATGGTCTCGGCGAATTCATCGACGACATCGGCACCGGTGGAGGTGTGCATCCAGCCGACATGCTTGTTGAAACCCTGGTAGATGAAGAACTGTCCCCAGGTAACCGCACCATACGCATCGAGGCCCTCGTCGCTCGACATCTGCAGTTCGGAACGGAAGAAGAACGAGGTGTGCGGATTGATAAGCAGCAGCGCGTGTCCGTTCGCGGTGAGTTTCGGTGCGATGGCGATGCCGTTCGAGCCGGTCGGCTCCTCCCAACTGGAAGGCGGTGTGAACTGCGCGAGCGCGCCTGCCGGATCCTTGCCGTAGAAGGCCTGCAATCCCCTCGTCGACACGCGCTCGATATCCCCGCCGATGCTGCCTTCGCTGAAGCTCAGCGCCATCCACGGTTCGAAGTGGGTAATCACACGTGGATGCACATCCGGATGCGTCGCGAGGTAGTAATTCAGTCCATCGGCCCAGGCGTCCATCAACGCGACCAGCCAGCGAGGGCTTCGCGCGTACATCGCCTTGAGTTGCGCCGGGTCGGTGAAGAGCTTCTGGCGAAGGTCCTGCCAGATGGCCGACTCGCCCTCCGCTTCGGCCGTGCGGCCGAGCGAGGTCAGGTAGTTGGTCTCTACGCGATTGAAGTCGTCTTCCGCCTGGGTATAGGCCATGCCGAACACGGCGTCGGCATCCGTGTGGCCGTGCACATGCGCGATACCCCAGTCATCGCGCTGGACGGTGACGGCCTGGGCCTCGTGTTTCCATCGGGTGGTGTCGTCGGCGGCGTGTGCGGCTCCTCCCGCCAGTGCGAGCACCACGAACATGGACAATGGCAGGCGACGTGCGCGCATCCGATCTCCCCTGGCAACCAACGAGACGTGCCCCCTGGGCACATAACGTCGGAGTATAGCCAAGCCGGGATGCGAAACTTCTCATGAGGATCGTTCACCGAAAACCTCACTACCCGCTTGCTCGAGACGATGATGCAAGCGGCGGCGTCGATGCCGCACTGCCTCCCGAGGCCTTCCAGGCAGCGCTTTGCGGGCACCYTAGTATTCGCTTACGCGCTCGTGTCACCCAATGTCCCCGTCTAATAGTGTCAAACACATCGACAGGGAGAACATTTCCCACGAAAGTCACGCGCCACGAAACCTGCATGAAACCTACGCCGCGTAGTTTCGAATGACCAGACTGTAAACGGCGGAGTCATTCGCGACCGAGGGCTCAGCGCAGGCGAGCAGAAGTGCGATCCGGCCGCACTCACCCCCTCAAGATATCGCGGACTCCCTATGCGCATTCATTACGTAGTTACGAGCCTTGAAGGTGGCGGTGCCGAATTCATCATTCCGGACATCGCCAAGGTGATCATGGATCTCGGCCATGACATTCATGTCTTCGCGCTCAAGCCTCGCGATCGCCTGACCGAGCCGAGGCTGATCGAGGCGGGCGTTCCCTATACGCTTCTGTCCGACCACGAGGCTTCAAAGTTCGGCAGCATCTACAGATATGCCAAAGCGGTGCGTGCATCCCCACCTGACCTGATCTGGACCTCGCTGAGCCAGGCGACGCGTGTCGGCCAGATCGTTGCCGGGATGTTCGGTATTCCTGTCGTGAGTTGGAAGCACAGCTCCGACGCGAAGGCGCACATTCGCCGAAACCAGCGCCGCTGCAAGTTATGGATTGCCGACTCGCGCGACGTCGCGCTATACCTTGAAGATTCGATGGGCGTCGAGAAAGACAGGATAGCGATCTGGCCGGTGTTCAATCCCGCCTCTCCGACGACACCGATCCCACGCTGGGATGGAACGGGCCCGCTCCGGATTGGCAGCACCGGCCGCCTTCATCCGCAGAAGAACTACGACCTTCTCATTCGCGCGGTGGATCGCATCCGCAGCGACGATCCGCACATCTACGATCGGCTCGACGTTTCGATTGCGGGCGACGGACCGCTTCGCGACGATCTGCAGAACCTTATTACGTCGCTCGCCTTGCAGGACAAGGTCAGGCTGGTCGGCTGGGTTTCCGACATTCCTGCCTACCTGCAAAGCCTGCACCTGTACGTTCAGCCTTCCGTTTACGAGGGTATGTGCATCGGGGCGCATGAGGCCATGGCGGCAGGTTTACCGATCGTCGCGACGCCGGTGGGCGAGCTGCGCCGAAGTGTCCAGCCCGGTCGAACCGGCGCGCTGCTCGGAGGCGATATCGTCAGCGGCATCGGCGCGGCGATACGGGGCTTCATCGCGCGCCCGGAGATGCTGAAAGTCTTCGGCGAGAACGCGAGGGAGTATGTGGAACGCACGATGGGCGCGGGGGCATTTGCTGCGAACGGAGCCGAAGTAGTGCGCCGGCTCGAGCATGACGTACTGAAAGGGCGCGTCAGGCCTGCGGTCGCCCGCGGGATTGAGCCCGATGTCGCATCGCGCTCCCGGGCGAGGAGCGACGCGACCGGCCGGCGGCCTCCCGTCATCACCGGAACAGATTAGCCTTCCGGATACGCCAGGGCGTAATCGAACGCCGCCCGCACCGCCGCCACCTGTGCATCGTTGCACTGCTGCGGCGTAGCTCGCGGGCTGTCCGGATAGACCTCGGTCGTCGTGACGTAACGCGCATTGGTGATGCCAGCGCACAGACCCAGCTTCTTCAGGTCGTATTCGATGACGCCGTGCGCAACGACCGGTGATCCGATGATCTCCCCGTGCTCGTCCGCAGGGGCGATGTGGGTCACCTTAGCCACGGCTTCGATAACCGTCTCCTGGAACTCTGGCTGGCGATTGAACGAATCGTCTACGAGGTAAAATCCGTCCGGAATCTCGCCGGGCTCGTATTCCTTGCCATCACGCGCCGCGACCGCCGGACGGAATTCCGACTCGTCCGAGTCGGTGGTTTCATGCAGGTCGATATGCACAAGCACCTTATCGGCAAGTGGCGCCAGAAGACCTACCAACGCTGCCGATTCGGCAGCCGGACTGTCCTCGCGAAAATTGCGGTTTGGATCGATGGCGTCCGGATTCCAGCGCTGGATGCGCTCGTAGGCCCAGGGGCTGACGCAGGGCAGCACCAGCACATTGGCGCGGCCGGCATAGTCGTCGGCGTGGTCGCGTACGAACTGAAGCGCACCCTCGACACCGCTGGTCTCGTACCCATGCACGCCGCCCGTTACCAGTAGAACGGGAAGGTCATCGCGCCATTCCCGGCTCCGGATCGCGAGCAAGGGATACTGCCCTTCCACGTAGTCCAGCACGCCGTAACCACTGACGTCGAAGCGGTGACGCAGCGCGTCGATTGCTGTCACGACATCGTCGGCGTAGCTACGGCTTTTTACCTGGCGCGAACGCCAGCCGGCGACTTCGGGAGCGCCCCAGGGTTGCCCGGGCGTGCCAATGGGGTAGGACTGTGATGTGGTCATGGGCCGGATAATAGATCAGGTATCCGTAAGCTTGTATGCCTAGACTCCTGTTAAGTCGGCGTGTCAGCCGACTTCTCGGGGAGACGGGGCCATGGCACTGAAAACGTGGGTATTCCTGTTCGCATTGACGGCATCCGCCTCCGCAACCGCTGGCGGTGGGCCACTGGGGATCGATCACCGCCTCCACTACGACAACAGTGGCATCTGGAAACGAAGCAACCAGAAGATCCTCGCGGGCGCGACTGCCGTGACGGTCTTCGGCGGCGCCCTGCTACTGGGCGACAACAGCGAGTTCGGCGACACGCTCTGGCGTTCAGTGGATTCGGTGGTCCTGGCCAGTGCGACGACGGACGTGCTCAAGCTGGGCTTCCGGCGGCAGCGCCCTTCCGAGACGGATGACCCGGACAAGTTCTTTTCCAGTGGAAAGAAGAACAACAGCTTCCCGAGCGGCGAAGTGACCCTCATCTCGGCGGCCGTCACGCCGTTCATCGTCCGCTACGGCGAAGACAACCCCATGGTCTACGCCCTCGCCCTGCTCCCTGCCTACGACATGGTCGCGCGCATGAAGACCCGGGGTCACTGGCAAACCGACGTACTCGCGGGCGCGGCGATCGGCACCGGCTTCGGCATCTGGTCTTCACGCCGGAACTCGCCCTTCATCCTCAGCCTGCTTCCCGGCGGCTTCCAGGTGGGATTTATCAAGCATTTCGACTAATCAAGCCATATGCCGCGACGTCACGATCGTCCGATCAACCCGTCCCTTCGCCGCTCGACAATTCATACACACTGGGCCGGCCGTGCTTCCCAACAAGACCGTCCTTCACCGCGCGCTCTAACCACGATCTGGCTTGCCCAGTTTGCAGACCTAGCCGCTCAGCCACGACTTCTGCGGTAAGAGTCTCTTTTTTCAGTAGACCGACCAGGTGCACAAGAAATAACTCATACAGCTCCGCTGCAGCGCGCTTGCCTGAAAGGTCGGTCTCCAGAACCTCGCGCACGAACAAATCCGGATTGGATTGTCCATCGCCGTCGCGTAGCGAGAGAACGCTGGGATTGGAAAGGAGTGACGCCTGGGGCCCATTGGGCACACTGAGCCCAGTGTTCGCCGATTCCTCCCTCTCGAACGCCGCCTTCAGACCAGCGCCATTGAGGCTCTGTCGATCAAAGATACGCCCCCCCTCAGCAATAAGTGCAGTATTTCCAGCACCCTCGCCGGGAGACCGCACATAAAGGGGCACCCAGGCATTCTTGAGGTTCTCCACGGCCCCCTCCCACGTACCTCCCTTAGACAATGCGGAATCGATAACGAGCGCGCGATCTGAGAGCGCGTAGATGAAGCGATTACGTCCCATGGCCGCGCCTGCACTGAAACCTGCCTCAGGATGAAAAGGGGAGATCAAGACTATGCGCCCTTCACGGAGGGGAGCACGCCAGGTTCGGGCAAGACTTTGCTTGAGCAAATCGTTCGCAAGCACACCGATGACATACCCGCCTGCGTCGGCGGCTCCGCTCATCGCAGCTGCATCGACTCCGCGCGCTCCACCGGATACCACGCAAATTCCATCGTTCGCGCAGGCTCGAGCCACGTCTTGGGTGAATGCGAGACCTTCATCGGAGGCATCTCGGGATCCCACGATGGCCAAACCGCCTACGTCCAGCAACGTCGGGTCGCCTGCACCGTACAGGAGGGGCGGAGCCGCGTGTTTCAATCGCCGCTTCAATCGCCACGGGAATTCAATGTCTCCGCGCGAAATAACCCATAGACCGCCGCGATTCCAACGTTCCACGGCGAGTGCCATGGCCGTTCCGCGCCCAAGGAGAGCTTCGACCCGTTCCTTGGCGATGCGCGCCTCGCTCACGGCGTTGAGTGCCGACGCACCCCGGGCCGTCATCAGATCTGACGGACGCATTCCCTTTGAGTTCAACCACTTCGCGAACTCGGCATATTCCCGGGTCGAAAGAGGTTTGTGCGATTCCGCCCGCTCGCCGCCGAACCTTCCACACAAAAGCAGGACGGTTTCGGTATCTGGGCTGATTGCGGGCAGGGTCATGTCGCCTTCGTCAATTCGTTGCGCTTGTGGCGAGGGCAAAAGGATACACGGCCTCGGCTCCCGCTTGCCGCAGCAGCGCGGTCGCGATGGTCAAGGTCCAGCCTGAATCGACAACGTCGTCGACCAGCAGTACCCGCCCCGTCACGGCATCTCCGTCATGGATGCGAAAGGCACCGTCAAGATTGCCACACTGATGAAACCGGTTCTCCATTGCCTTCTGAGCATCAGTATCACGCGACTTCTCAACAGCGGGAACGAAAGGTAGACCCAACCCAGCGGCAAGTCTTCGCGCGAAATCCGACACCAGCGTGGGATGTCTCAGAGATGGGACGCATGTCACCCAGCCGAGATCCCTTGCTTCCGGCCATCGATTCCTCAACAGCTCCACTGATGCGTCCACCAACTCATCACTGAAGCGCCCGCTGGCCTTTCCCTGCTCAACGAGTGCGCCCCAGACCGGTTCGCCCCAGCGCGACAGCGTGCGGCCAACCTCCCCCTTCAACGCAGGCGGCAGGGTGGCGCGATCCAGTTTCCAGGCGGCGCAATAGATCGGAAGTGCCTCCGTAATGACCTGTTTCCTGAGCTCAAGAGGCAACTCGCTCTGCCTCACGAAGCGCCTGGCTGCAACAAGCAGGCTTCTATCTATCTC
>NZ_JBFUJE010000163.1:0-8075 GCF_056401535.1 Luteibacter sp. P4_E6
GGGTAGGCAGCGAAAGCCATCTCCTCACCCATATCGACGGGCGGTCCGTGACAGAAACCGAAGTGCCCGCTTTTGCCCTGGCAATCTCGCGCAATGCTGCGAACGGCGATGTGCATGCGGTGGCCACCAAGGGCCTTTGGCAATTGGCACCCGGGCCCGTCCGTCTGATAGCGCCCATCGAAGGCACCAGCGTTCCCCTCGCCAACGCACTGACTCAAGCGTCGGACGGACGCATCTGGGTGGTGCCGGCGCCCGGCAAAAAACCGATCCAGGCGTGGGACGGAACGGCCTGGGCTGTCTATCCGGACCTCCCGCCAGGGCGCAGCATCGCACCGGGACAGGCGGGGAGCGTCTGGCTGGCCAAGCGAGTACCAAACGAAGTCGTCAACACGGACGGCAAGACGACGAAGGCATTCGGGCCCGGACAAGGTCTGGACGTCGGAACCGTCAGCAGCATCTGGAGTTCGGCCAACGAAACGTGGGTCGGTGGCAGCCTCGGGCTGGCGCGCTTCGATGGGCAGCACTTCGTGCGCATGCATCTGGCCCATCCGGCCGACACCTCGGATGTCACAGGCGTGGTCATTGACCGGGAAGGCACGATGTGGCTCCAGACGTTGGCCGCCATTTTCAGGGTGCCGTCCGGTGAGCTCGACAGGTTCCGCGAGGACCGCGCCTACCAACCGGTGAGTCGTCGCCTAGATGCCACTGACGRCCTGCCGGGTTCTCCGGATCCGGACTGGGCGCTGCCGAGCGTCAAGCTCGCCGATGATGGACGAGTCTGGTTTCAAACTGCGTCGGGGGCAGCCTGGCTTGACCCCCACGACCTGCCTACAAACCGGGTTCCGCCGGCCATCCATATCGATGCCGTCGTCAGCGGCGACCGGACGTTTCCCATTGTCGACGGGGCAGTCGTTCTGCCCAAGGACGTTYGCGCGCTGCATATCGACTTCACCGCGCCCGTTCTTTCCGTGCCCGAGCACGCCCGTTTTTCATACCGCCTCATGGGCATCGACGACGAATGGCAAGACCCTGGCCGTAGCAGGCGGGCCATCTACACGAATTTGCCGGCGGGCACTTACCACTTTGCCGTGATGGCATGGAACGAGGACGGCGTTCCCGCCACTCAGGCAGCCATACTGGACGTTCGGCTGATGCCGAAATTCTTTGAGACCTGGTGGTTTCGGGTGCTCGTGGCAGTGGTCGTCGTCGCCTTCTTCTGGACGCTGTACCTGCGCCGTCTCCGGAAAGTCACCGGGGCGATGCGCATCCGGATTGAGGAACGCGAAGCCATTGCCCGCGACCTGCACGACACCCTGCTCCAGTCGGTGCAAGGGACTGCGCTTCGTCTGGACGTGCTCTCGAGGCGCATGCGAGACCCGGCGTTTGACCGCGCTGACGCAGCCGATGAGCTCATGAGTCTTGCCGTTGACACCGATGCCGCCACCGCCGAGGCGCGGGACAAGGTGCAGGCACTCCGGAGCCAGGCGGCGGAAGCGGAAGACCAGATTGGCGCCATGTTGCAAGCCGCCATGAATATCGCACGCCACCACGATGGCAAGATTGAACTGACCGTGGTCGGACGGCCACGCCGGCTGCGCACCGAGCCGGAAGAAGAAATTCGCATGATGCTCGGTGAAGCCGTATCCAACGCTTTCCGGCACGGCGGAGCGAACGTTGCTGCCATCACCATTCGTTACGGCGTTTTCCAGTTCTCGGTCGGCGTGCGTGATGACGGGCAGGGGTTTGACGTCAAGGCCTTTGGCCGCAACGGCAAAGATGGGCACTGGGGCATTCAGGGCATGCGCGAGCGCGCGCACCGACTCGGTGGTTCTCTGCGCCTGCGTAACATGCGCAGCGGTGGTGTTGAAGTGCTTTTTCGTGCCATCGCGGGCAAGCTTTACGCGCCCCGGCGTCGGCACCGCTGACCTCAAATAGGTAGCCGCATGCACCGGATACCCGTCTAGCCGATTTGTCGCGGAATCGCCGGATTTGCGCTTTCGATGACTTTCGTTCGTCCAGCGGATGTGCACGGCACGTCGTTGGGCGTAGGGTAAATCCATCGCAACCAACGCACGCCTGACCGAGGTCAGGACGGTGTCGTTCGCCCCGCGTTTCGTCAACGAAGCGCCAGGCTGGCGAGTCCCTGGCCACGAAGGGTAATCCCCATGCTGACCGCGCTCTTTCTGTCACGGCTGCAGTTCGCATTCACGGTGTCGTTCCACATCATCTTCCCGAGTTTCACCATCGGGTTGGCGGCATGGTTGTGTGTGCTGGAAGCCCGACACCTGACCACGGGCAACCCCGTCTACCGGCGCCTGTTTGATTTCTGGCTGCGCATCTTCGCCATCGCCTTCGGTCTCGGCGTGGTCTCGGGCATCGTGCTCGCCTTCGAGTTCGGGACGAACTGGAGTGTGCTGTCGAAGATGACGGGCCCCATCCAGGGACCATTGCTGTCGTACGAATCCTTTACCGCGTTCGCACTGGAAGCATCCTTCTTTGGCGTGCTCATGTTCGGGCGCGGAAAGACCTCTCCGAGGTTTTACTTCTTCGCCACGCTGATGGTCGCGCTCGGCACCACGCTGTCGGCGTTTTGGATCATGGTCAACAACAGCTGGATGCAGGTGCCCGTCGGATACCGGATGGTGGAAGGGGTATTTGAGCCCACCGACTGGGGCGCCATCATTTTCAGTCCTGTCGTTTGGGTGCGCTTCCCCCACGTGCTCCTCGCGTCATATCTCACGGGTGCGTTCTGTGTGGCGGCGACCGGTGCCTGGTACAGCCTTCGCCACATTCACCGGGACGAAGCAAAAGTGATGCTGCGGATGGGTCTGCTGTTTGCCGCCATCCTCTTGCCAGTGCAGATGTTTTTCGGGCACCTCAATGGCGACTACGTCCATCGCCACCAGCCCGCCAAGTTTGCGGCCATCGAAGGCCGGTGGCACAACGAAAAGCCCGCCGCAGAAGTGCTCTTTGCCATTCCCGACGAGAAGGCCGAGATGAACCGCTTCGCCGTGTCCGTGCCGGTGTTGGGCAGCATCATCGCAACCTTTACGACAGACTCCGAAGAGGTAGGGCTGACGTCGTTTGCGCGGGCCGACAGGCCGCCGGTCGCCATCCCCTTCTTTGCCTTCCGGGTGATGGTCGCGTGCGGGCTCTGGATGCTGGCCATTGCCTTCGTGGGCAGCTTTGCCCTGTGGCGCCACCACGCCATTCCCCGATGGCTGCTGCGCCTGACCTTCCTCACGTTCCCATTGCCGTTTGTCGCGACCCTCACCGGCTGGTTTAYCGCCGAGGTCGGGCGCCAGCCGTGGGTGGTCTATGGCGTTTTGCGGACCTCTGACGCGCTGAGCCCGTCGTTGGGCGTCGGTGAGGCGTTCACGACCCTTGTTGTCTTTGTCTCGGTGTATCTGGCTATTTTCCTCGCCGGGACCTTCTACATCTATCGCCTGCTTCGTCGGGGGCCAGCCGTGGCTGCAGCAACGCTGCCGCGAGACGGCAACCCGTCACGCCCGCTCTCGCTCGTGCGCGATGGCACAACGTCCCCACTGGCGCCCGAGGAGACCGGTCATGGCTGAGTTCTGGGTGTCGGTGGTTTTGGTCGCCATCACGATGTATGTCTTGCTCGACGGCTTTGACCTTGGTGTCGGCATCCTGTTTGCGGCCGTGCACGACGAGCCCCGCCGCCGCAAGATGCTCGATGCCATTTCTCCCGTGTGGGACGGAAACGAAACCTGGCTGGTGATGACAGGTGCGGTGCTCTTCGGGGCGTTTCCCGTCGTCTACTCGGTCGTGTTGTCCGCGTTTTACCTGCCCATCTGCATCATGCTCGCGAGCCTCATCATGCGTGGCGTCGCGTTTGAGTTCCGGCAGCACGCAGTCCACCTCAAGGGATTGTGGGACGGCGGCTTCATCACCGGGTCGGTGCTGGCGACCTTCATCCAGGGCTGCGCCATCGGCGCGCTGGCCCAGGGGTTGCCAGTGCAGGGCGGCCAGTACGTTGGCACGACGTTCGGATGGCTCACCCCGTTTTCCGTCCTTTGTGGCGTTGGTCTGACCACCGGTTACGCGGCCCTCGGCGCGGCCTGGCTTATCCACAAGTGCGAAGGCGACGTGCAGACCTTCGCCAAGCGKGTCTTCCCGGTCCTGATGGTGTGCACGTTCATCGCGCTCGGCCTCGTGTTTACATTTGCCGTCGCCGAAGACGAACCGGTCTTGCATCGCTGGAATTCGCTGTCCTGGCGCTATGTTTTTCCCGCCGTTGCACTGGTGGCAACCGGCTGCCTGCTCTTCATCAAGCGCCGCCACCTCGACGTGCGCCCGCTCTTGCTGACGATGGTGGTCTTTCTGTGCGGGATTGGCGCCTTGGTCGCGTCGTTCTGRCCATGGATGGTGCCATTTTCAATTTCCATCAAAGGGGCCGCATCCCCGTCCTCGAGCCTGTCTTTCATGTTCTGGGGCATCGGCATCTTCGCCTTCCCGCTGACGCTCGGTTACACGCTCGTCAACTACTTCGTCTTCCGGGGCAAGAGCCGGATGGCGAGCGAATACTGACGGGAGCACAGGCCATGCGCACCCCTCGCCAAAACCAAAGCGGTGCCCGGGTCTGGGTAGGGTTTGCCGTGGCCAGCGCACTCGGTGGCTGTAGCGCATCGCCCTCGCGAAGCATTCTCGGCTCGTACTTTCCGTCGTGGATGCTTTGCGCCCTGGCCGGCATTGTCCTGACCGTGCTGTTGAGACTCGCCCTGGTCAGGTCCGGCATCGACGCCGAAATCCCCGCGCCGTTTCTCGTGTACGTGAGTTTCGCCATCGCGTTCACGCTCGGCATCTGGCTGGCCTGGCTGGCATAGGGGAGGATGATGAAAGTCTACGAGAGCAACACCCCCACGCCGCGCGGCCGCCTCCTCATGGTGCTGTCGTTTGTGCTGGCAGCAGCAGCCATTGTCGTGAGCGTCCTCGTCGTCAACCACCGGCCGCGCACGCACGACGCGTACCTCTTCGCATTCAACGCCGGCATGGCACCGGAAGTCAGTGGGCGCATCGTCGCCTTGAACGTGACCAACAACACCATGGTCCACAAGGGCGACCCCTTGCTCGTCATCGACCCCGAGCCATTCCAGTTGCGCCTCGCCCAGGCCCAGGCGCAGGTGATGGCGTTCCGTGCCCAGATTGACCTCACGTCCCGCCAGGTCACGTCGCAAGGCTCCGGGGCCAACGCCGCCGCACGCCAGGTCGACAGGGCCAGCGCACAGCTCGCCCTTGCCAGGAGCACGCTCGCGCGCCTCCAGCCGTTGCTCGACCCTGGCTACGTCACCAGCCAGCAGGTCGACGATGCAAAGGGCCATGAACGCGAAGCGGCGGCGCAACTGGCGTCGGCCGTGCAGCAGGCAAGCCAGGCCAAGGAAGCCATCGGTGACGTGGCAAGCCTGACTGCGCAACTGAAAGCGGCTGAAGCCACCGAAGCGCTCGCCGCACGCGACCTGCGGCTGACCACCGTGCTCGCGCCTTTCGACGGACGAATCGTGGGCGTCAACATTGCAGTGGGTACCTTCGCCACGGCCGGCCAACCGCTGTTTACGCTCATCGATTCCGGCCGGTGGTATGCGGTCGCTGACTTTCGCGAAACGGACCTTGCCAACATCCGCCTTGGCGAAGAGGCGACGGTGTGGCTGATGGGCCACGAGGGTCGCCCCATCCGGGGCCACGTCGAGAGTCTGGGTGGTGGCGTGCAGCCGCAGGGCACCAGTGGGCCGGGCCTGCCTTCGGTCGACCGGAATCTCAACTGGGTGGTCGTCGCACAGCGCTTTCCGGTCTGGATAAGGCTCGAAGACGCGTCCGACGACATCGTTCGAACCGGTGCCACGGCGTCCGTGCGGGTCAATCATGGCCCCTGACATGCACCCTCCGCACGCGGGTTTTTACCAGTTCCTGCGTCATGAACTGAGGCCGGGTCCGGAACGGACCCGTTCGGTGCTGCGTATCGCACTCGCGTGTTCCACGACCGTCGTGCTTGCGATGGTCTTCCAGGTACCACTGCCGGCCTACATGGCGTACGTGGTGCTCCTGATAAGCCGGGACGAAGTCGCCGGCACCCTCGCCACCGCACTCGGTGGCCTTGCAGCGGCGAGCCTTGCCGTCACGCTCTCGCTGCTCTTTTATATCGTCGACGCGTCGGAGCCCGCCCTCCGCATCGTGTTGCTGGCCGCAAGCACCTTTGCCGGCATTTTCGTGGCCCGCACCTTTGCCCTCGGGCCTATCGTCTTCCTCGGCGCATTCATCCTGGTGCTGTCGCAGACYCTTCTCGACGACGTGCCGTCGCCGGAATTGATGACGCATTTCCTGCTGTGGCTGTGGATGGTCGTCGCCATCCCGGTTGTCGTGACCGTCGCGGTCAATCTCGCCCTCGGGGTCAGTCCGGTGGTCGCTTTGCAAAGGCGCATTCGTGCTTTTGCCTGCGAACTCGGTGCGCACATCGAAGGCAGCGCCCCGAGCGCGTTCGGCCAGTGCGGTGAGTCGCTGGCGGGACTGATGGCGCTGTTGCCCAGAACGCAATCCTGGTCCGCAGGCCTCAAGGCCTACGACAAGGCAGACCGGGTCATCCTCGGGACCCTTGCCGAGATCCTGGTGCTCACCCGCCTGCTGCCGGACGAGACAAACGGGGAACGACAGCGTCTGGCCGGGATGCTGCGCGCATCCATCGCCCGATGGGTCGGTGAGCCCCCGGCGCCGGATGATCACCCAACGGCGTCGACGGGGCAAAAGACGTCCACCGAACGCGCCCTGGCCGACGCGCTCGTTGAACTCGACGGGCAGGTGACGCAGCGTGCGGCGGAAGTGCCAACCCCGCACAAGGCCAAGCCCAAACAACGCTGGGTTCCGGATGCCTTTACCAATCCCGGTCATGTCCACTTCGCCCTGAAAGTGACGGCGGCGGTGGTGGCGGCTTACGTCACCTACACCCTGCTGGCCTGGCCTGGCATCCGCACGGCGGTGACCACCTGCTTTTTTGTCGCCCTCAGCAGCCTGGGCGAGACCATGCACAAGCTCACATTGCGCCTGTCCGGCGCCCTCATCGGGGGGCTCGCGGCGGGGCTTTGCATCGTGTTCGTGATTCCGATGCTGACCGACATCGGGCAGCTTGCGGTGCTGGTCGCTGTGGCTGCAATGGCGTGTGGGTGGGTGGCCAGCAGCAGTGAGCGCATCGCCTATGCGGGGCTGCAGATGGCCTTTGCCTTCTTTCTCGGCGTACTCCAGGACTACGGTCCGCCGACGGACCTGACCGTGTTGCGCGACCGCATGGTCGGCATCTTCGTCGGCAACATCTGGATGTCCATTGTCTTTGGTGCACTGTGGCCCGTAACAACGGCAAGCCTCATGCGTGCGTCCGTTGCCAGCGCCCTTCGCGCGGTGGCAAAGGTTGTCGCCCGCGCCCCTGAAACTGTGGGCGCAGGAAAAGCGACCGTTGCCCTCGCGCTCATCGGCGCAGAGCGGCTGGCCCCGCTGTCCTGGTTTGAGTGGAAGTTCTCCGCGTCGGTGCGCGCCTCGGTGGAAGCGGCGCGCCTGACCATTTCGGCCGCCGAGCGTCTCGCCGCCTCAGCGTTCGTCCTGGTGCGGACAGAACCTGCCGGGAGTTCCACACCGGGCATATCCGACCCCGACGTCACATGGCTGGTGGATGCCGCCCAACATCTGGCCACAGTCGGCGCTGCAGGCAAGCTGGCCCCTGTCGGGACGGCCACGCCGGGGGACGACCCGTGCGCCCGGGTGCGGTTGCACGAGGAGATGAGGCATGCCGCGCCCCATCTCTGAATGCGCACGCCGCAGGGTCCTTTCATCGATGCACGCCGCCGTGCTCGCCACGCTGCTGTGTCCGGCTGTTGTCAGGGGCGCAGGCGATGACGCCCCGCAAACAGGGACCGGCCAGGACGTGTGCGGTGACGCCTCACCGGGTGGGACGGGCTGCATCGCAAAACGCTACTCGCTCGCCGAGCTCATCGCGCTGGCGCAAGGCACGAACCCGTCCATCAAAGGGGCGGGCGAGACGGCCCGGCAGGCCAGCATTTCGCGCGACCTCGTTG
>NZ_JBFUJE010000164.1:0-8063 GCF_056401535.1 Luteibacter sp. P4_E6
AGGGTGAGGCGAGCACCCTATCGCCGATGAATCGGCTCCTACCGAGCAGGGCGTAACGACAACGGCCGATCCTGAGGACCGGCCGTTGTCGTTACAAGCGTATCTGCGCCCTCAATGATCCAGCGGCACGTCCTTGGTTTCGCGCACGAAGAACAAACCGATCACCACGGTCATCAATGCCACGACCACCGGATACCAGAGGCCGTAGTAGATATCGCCCTTCCATGCGACCAGCATGAAGCCGATGGTTGGCACAAAGCCGCCGAACCAGCCGTTACCGATGTGATACGGCAGGCTCATCGAGGTATAGCGGATACGCGTCGGGAACATCTCGACCAGCCACGCGGCGATCGGTCCGTACACCATGGTCACGTAAAGCACGAGGATGGCGAGCAACACGATGAGCATCGGGTAGTTGGACTGGGACGGGTCCGCTTTCTCCGGATAGCCCGCCGTCTTGACCTGCGCCGTGACCTTGCCGGTAAAGTCCTTGCTCTTCGCCGTGAAGTCCGCCTTCTCCAGGCCAGCGCCTTCGAACGACTCGATCACCTCGTCACCGATCTTCACCGTCGCCAGCGTGCCGGCAGGCGCCGCCGCGTTGGTATACGGAATGCCCTTCTTGGCCAGTACGCTCTTGGCGACATCGCACGAGCTGGTGAAGGTTTTCTTGCCGACCGGATCGAACTGGAAGGAGCAGGCATTCGGGTCGGCGGTGACGACGACCGGTGCCGTGGCGGCAGCGGTTTCGATCGCCGGGTTACCGAAGTGCGTCAGACCCTTGAAGATCGGGAACATGGTCAGCGCCGCGAGCAGGCAACCGGCGAGCACGACGGGCTTGCGCCCCACCTTGTCCGACAGCCAACCGAAGAACACGAAGAACGGCGTCCCGATGAGCAGTGCCGCTGCGATCAACAGGTTCGCCGTCGTGCCGTCGATTTTCAGGCTCTGGGTCAGGAAGTACAGCGAATAGAACTGGCCCGTGTACCAGACCACCGCCTGTCCCGCCGTGGCGCCTAGCAGGGCGAGGATCACCAGGCGAAGGTTCTTCCACTGGCCGAAGGCTTCGGTCAGCGGTGCCTTGGACTGTTTGCCCTCGGCCTTCATCTGCTGGAACACCGGCGACTCGTGCAACTGCATGCGGATGTACACCGACACGCCCACCAGGATGGAGGAGAGCAGGAACGGAATACGCCAGCCCCAGGCTTCGAAGCTCTCGGTACCCAGGCCAAGGCGCGTGCCAAGGATAACCAGTAGCGACAGGAAGAGGCCGAAGGTCGCCGTGATCTGGATGAAGCTCGTATAGAGGCCGCGTTTGCCGGGAGGCGCGTGCTCCGCGACATACGTGGCCGCACCACCGTACTCGCCGCCGAGCGCAAGGCCCTGTAGCAGGCGAAGCACGATCAACAACACCGGCGCGAGTACACCCATCGTCGAATAACCGGGTAGCACGCCGACCAGGAAGGTCGAGGTACCCATGATGATGATGGTGATCAGGAACGTGTACTTGCGGCCGATCAGATCGCCCACGCGCCCGAACACAATGGCACCGAACGGACGCACGGCGAAACCGGCGGCAAAGGCGAGCAGCGCGAAGATGAACTGGCTGGTCTCGTTCAGGCCGGTGAAGAACTGCTTGCCGATGATCGCGGCAAGCGAGCCGTAAAGGTAGAAGTCATACCATTCGAAAACCGTGCCCAGGCTCGACGCGAGAATCACGCGTCTGTGGCTGGTTCCAATGGTGCCGTCGGCACGAAGGCCGCTAGCAGTAGTCGCCATGGTGCTCTCCAATCAGAACCGGTACATACCGTTGAGGGTGAGTTCGTTACCCGAGGTCTTCTCGCGGCCGAGGCCGTTGACGGTGGTCGAGTCGAGGTTGGAGTGGATCAATTCGAGGCTGAAGTCGAACGGACCGGTGGTGTACTGCAGGCTGCCAGCCGTCTGGCGGTTCTTCAGCAGGCCGATGGTGTTGGCGGCACGCCAGCGCAGCACGTCGTCCGTATCGGGCTTGCTGACCGACGCGAAGCCATACAGCGTCCAGTGCGTGTCGAACTTGTAGCCGGCCTGCAGATAGCCACCCTTCTCCTTGATGTCGCCGAACTGCGAGAGGTTGCCGAAGATTTCGCCGATCGCGTTGCCGGAGTAAACCGCGGACTTGAGGATGAACTGACCGGGCGTCCACATGCCGCCGAGTTCGACAGCCGTGCTCGAGAGGTTCTTCTTGATCGGCGTGGGGGTATTGCCTTCGACGCCGCTCAGGTCGATCTTGCTGTAGTGACCTGCGAGGAATGCCGCCCAGTTGCCGCCCTTCGCCGTCAGGCGAGCCTCGAACTGCGGCCTGAAGCCGGCATTGCCCTGGGTAAGGAAGTTGTTCGTATCGGTGCCGCCGGCACGGCCGTTCCAGGTGCCTTGAAGTGCCGCGACATCCAGCCGCCACTTGGTGCCTTCGGCGCCGTGGTTAAGGTCCTGCATGAAGATCGCGCCCGGGAAACGCCAGCCGATCACACCGCTGCCGTAACCGAGCGGAAAGGCGATATGCGAGAGCGATTGCGGGATGTAATCCAGCGGGAACATGAGGTCCCACATCTGGCCGACGCGAATCGTCGTGCCCGAGTTCGGATTGCTGATATCGAAGTAGGCTTGGCGCAGGCGCTGCTCGGGCTGTGAACCTGCGTAGGCACCCGTGCCGTTGAAGCCGCCGAAGAAGTCCATTTCGATGCGACCGCTGCCGTTCCAGTTCTCGTTGAACTTGGCGCCGGCGAAGTCGAGCCAGAAGCGTGTATTGCGCACATCGACGCCGGAGACGCGGCCATTGGCATGCCCGGCACCGTCGGACGGGATCGGGTATTCGGCGTTCTGCCCGTTACCGTAGGTATAGGCCCTGTTCTGGCTGAACGCGCTGACGTCGATGAAACCGTGCAGCGCGAGCGAGACGCCCGGCGCGGTGCCGGTGGCAAAGGCCGGTTTCGCCGGAACGGTCGCGACGACCTTCTCGACCTTGGTCACCTTCTCGTCGGTCGCCTGGGCCTGCGTCTGCGCGGCCTGGGCCGTGGACGTGGCCTGGGTGGTCTCGGCCTTCTGCTCCTGGATCATGGCCTTGAGCTCGGCGAGCTGTTGCTCGAGCGAGTTCACGCGGGCTTCGAGCTCCGCTTCGTGGCTTGTGGTCTTCTTCGTCTTCGCTTTCGACTGGGCGTGGGCCAGATCCGGCAATGCGGCCATTGGCAGCATCAAGGCGCAGGCGACACTCAGGGCGATGGCCTTGCGGCCACCGGAACGGTTCGTCTTCATCATGGTCTCCCCAACCATTGGCGAGCCGAGCATGTGACACACCAGCCCGGGCATCCATTCGCCAAAGGTCGAACCTCGACCAAAGTCGTAGCACCCCCGCAGCCTTATGTTGCGCCGCGACGTTACACTTCCGGACATAGCCACAAGCCCATCCGCAGGAAGAACGCATGTCCGATATCCACCCGGTCGATCCCGCCTTTGCCGCCAGGGCGCACATCCGCAAGGACGACTACCAGCGCATGTATGCCCGGTCCATAGCGGATCCCGAGGGCTTCTGGAAGGACATGAGCGGCCGGCTCGACTGGGTTACGCCGCCGACGACGATCAAGAACGTCTCGTACGACCCGAAGGACCTGTACATCAGGTGGTACGAGGACGGCACGCTCAACGTCGCCGCCAACTGCCTGGACCGCCACCTGGAGAAGCGGGGCGACAAGACCGCCATCATCTTCGAAGGCGACGATCCGAACGAGTCACGCAGCCTGACCTATCGCGAACTCCACGCCGAGGTGTGCAAGTTCGCCAACACGCTGAAGAACCTGGGCGTGGTGAAGGGTGACCGGGTCATCATTTACCTGCCGATGATCCCCGAAGCCGCGGTGGCCATGCTGGCCTGCGCGCGTATCGGCGCCATCCATTCGGTGGTCTTCGGCGGCTTTTCGCCCGATTCGCTCGCCGGCCGTATTGCCGATTCCGGCGCCAAGCTCGTCATCACCGCCGATGAAGGCTGCCGTGGCGGCAAGAAGATCCCGCTCAAGACCAATGTGGACGAGTCGCTCACGCGACCGCACACCCACAGCGTCGAGACGGTCATCGTGGTCCGTCGCACCGGCGGCGCCATCCATCTGCAGTCGCCCCGCGACCGTTGGTACCACACCCTGATGGAAGGGCAATCGAGCGACTGCCTGCCCGAGCCGATGAACGCGGAAGACCCGCTGTTCACCCTCTACACCTCCGGATCCACGGGACTGCCGAAGGGGGTGCTACACACCAGCGGCRGTTACCTCGTTTACGCCAGCATGACCCACGAGCTGATTTTCGACGTGCGCGAGGACGACGTCTACTGGTGCACGGCGGACGTCGGTTGGATCACCGGCCATAGCTATGTGGTGTACGGCCCGCTCGCCAACGGCGCCACCGTGGTGATGTTCGACGGCGTGCCCAACTATCCGGATTTCAGCCGCTTCTGGCAGGTGGTCGACAAGCACCAGGTCACGTTGTTTTACACCGCGCCCACAGCCATCCGCGCGCTCATGCGCGAGGGCGAGGAACCGGTAAAGAAAACCTCGCGCAAATCCTTGCGCCTGCTGGGTACGGTCGGCGAACCGATCAATCCCGAGGCCTGGAACTGGTACTACCGCGTCGTCGGCGAAGAGCGTTGCCCCATCGTCGATACCTGGTGGCAGACCGAAACCGGCGGCATCCTCATCACACCGCTACCCGGCGCGACCGACCTGAAGCCGGGTTCGGCCACGCTGCCGTTCTTCGGGATCACGCCGGCCATCGTCGACACCGATGGCAAGCCCCAGGAAGGCGCCTGCAGCGGCAACCTGGTCATTACCGATTCCTGGCCGGGCCAGATGCGCACGGTGTATGGCGATCACCAGCGCTTCGTCGATACCTATTTCAAGACCTATCCAGGTAACTACTTCACCGGCGACGGCGCTCGCCGCGACGAAGACGGCTACTACTGGATCACCGGCCGCGTGGACGATGTCATCAACGTTTCCGGCCACCGTATCGGCACGGCGGAGGTCGAGAGCGCGCTGGTGGCCAACCACAAGGTGGCCGAGGCCGCCGTAGTCGGCTGCCATCACGACATCAAGGGGCAGGGCATCTACGCGTATGTGACGCTCGTGGCGGGCGAGAACGGCAGTGACGAACTTCGCAAGGAGCTCATCGCCGGCGTGCGCAAGGAAATCGGTCCGATCGCCGCGCCGGATTTCCTGCAGTGGGCGCCGGGACTACCGAAGACACGTTCGGGCAAGATCATGCGCCGCATCCTGCGCAAGATYGCCGAGAACCAGCCCGACCAGCTGGGCGACATCTCGACACTCGCCGATCCCTCGGTGGTGAAGAGCCTGGTGGAAGAACGACTGATCAAGTAGCTCCCCATGTCCGATGTCCTGATCGCCGACGACCATCCGCTGTTCCGCGACGCCTTGCAGCGCGCGGTCCTGGCGGCCTTGCCCGATGCCACCGTACACACGGCGGACAGCGTTCCGGCCTTGTTCGCCCTGATCGAGTCACTGCCCGACGCCGACCTGCTGTTGATGGACCTGCACATGCCGGGAGCGCGCGGTTACTCCGCGCTCGCCCACATTCGCGGCCAGTATCCGGGGCTGCCTACGATCGTCGTTTCCGGACACGAGGAGGCGCAGGTAGCCAGGCGTGCGCTCGCGCACGGTGCGTCCGCTTACATTCCGAAATCGGCGGCCGTGGACGACATTGTCGAAGCCGTGCGTGCCGTGCTCGATGGTGACGTGTGGCTACCGCATAAGCTGGTCGGCGGCAACGTGGAGTTGAAGCCCGACGAGGCGGATGTTGCGGCTCGCGTCGCTTCGCTCACACCTCAGCAGTTTCGTGTGCTGAACATGATCGCCGAGGGCCTGCTCAACAAGCAGATCGCCTATGAGCTCACCGTCTCGGAAGCGACGGTCAAAGCGCATATGACCGCGATCATGCGCAAGCTCGGGGTTTCCAACCGCACACAGGTCGCGCTCGCAGCGAGTCACCTCGACGTGGACAAAGAGGCCTTTCCCGCAAATTCGCCCGAACCGTGAGCGCCTCCGCGTTCTTCTGTGGGAGCCGATTCATCGGCGATGGCCGCAGCGAAACGCTACGCTGTAGCGGACACCTTATCGCCGATGAATCGGCTCCTACAGAAATCAGGTCTGGTCGCCGCTGCTTAGGCGGCGTGCGTTCCGGCGCGCTTCGCCAGGGCGACGAGCAACGCACGTAACGCGGCGGGGCGCACGGGCTTGTGTAGCAGCGGATAACCCAGGGCTCGCGCACGCTGCTTCAGTTCTGTACTACCGTCCGCCGTGACCATGGCAGCCGGCGGTATCGTACCTAGTTTTTCGGCGAGGAAGCGCAAGGCTTCGAGTCCGTCCATGTCGTCGCCCAGATGATAGTCGGCGAGGATCAGGTCGACATGCGTAGTCGACAACGTGTGCAGCGCGTCGCCGACATCGATCGCCACGCGGCAATCGACGCCCCAACGTCCGAGCAACGCCTTCATGCCCTCGAGAATCGTTTCGTCGTTGTCGATGCACAGCACCGTCAACGGCAATTGTTCGCCACCACCCGGGCGCGCCATGGCTGGCGCGCGCTTGCGCGACACGGGCGCCGTTCGCGGCACCGCGATGCTGAAGCAACTCCCGCGCCCCACACGCGATCGCAGGCTCAGGCGATGGTGGAGGATGCCGGCAAGACGGTCGCAAATGGACAACCCAAGTCCGAGCCCCTTCTCACCCCAGGGCGACGGACGTTCCAGTCGCTGGAACTCTCCGAACACGCGCACCTGTTGTTCGTTCGCGATGCCCGGACCCGTGTCCCACACTTCGATGCGTATTTCGTCACCGTCGCGACGCGCGCCGAGCAGTACGCCACCGGCGCGGGTATAGCGCAGCGCGTTGGAGAGGAAGTTGGCGACGATGCGACGAAGCAGTTGCGCGTCCGATCGAACCGAAAGTGTCGTCGGCACGACATGCAGCGACAACCCACGTTGTTCGGCGACAACGGCGAACTGCTGGCGCAGCGAGTCAAACAGATCGGCAAGGGCGAATGGCGCGACTTCCGGACGGTAGCTGCCCGCGTCGAGTCGCGATACATCGAGCAGGGCGTCGAGCAAATCTTCCGCGGCGCGGAACGATGCATCGATGCGTTCGGCTAGCTGCGCTGCATCGCTGTCCAGTCCGGGATGCTGACGCAGGGCTGAAGTGAACAGGCGCGCCGCATTCAGTGGTTGCAGAAGGTCGTGACTGGCCGCGGCGAGAAACCGCGTCTTCGACGCATTCGCCGCTTCGGCTTCGCGTCGCGCTATGGCCGTGGCAGTTAATGCTTCGGACAGCTCGGCGGTGCGCACTTCCACACGCTGCTCGAGTGTTTCGTTGGCATCGATAAGTGCCTGCTCGACGGACTTGTAGGCGGTCACGTCGGTAAAGGTCGTGACGAAGCCGCCACCAGGAAGCGCACGTCCGCGCATTTCGATCACGGTGCCATCCGGGCGAATACGCTGGAACACGTGCGGTGATCCGGCACGCATATAGCGAATGCGTTTTCCGACGTGCTCATCCACTTCGCCGGGCCCGCATTCACCGTGCTCCGCATTCCACCGGATCAGGTCGGCAACGGGCAGGCCGACGTACACCATGCCTTCGGGATAGTCGAAGAGCTCCACGTAGCGACGGTTCCATGCGACGAGGCACATGTCGCCATCCACCACGCTGATCCCCTGCGATACGTTTTCCAGCGTCGTCGACAGGAGCTCGCGATTGAAGCGAAGCTCCTGCGACGCTTCATCCATCAAGGCCATGGCCTCGGCGATGTCCAACCCCGTGCCGGACAACGCGCCCATGAGGATGCGCCGTGCGCTTGCCGCACCCACCGCGCTGGCCAACAGGCGTTCGGTAAACTGGATCAGCGGCCGGTCCGCCGAGTCCGTTGGGGTGAGCGTCACGCCGTGACGTTCACCGTATTCGTTGAATGCGCGCGTGGTGACGCGCTCGCCGACGATACGGCCAGCAATGGTACCGAGGTCGCGCACAGTCACACGG
>NZ_JBFUJE010000165.1:0-8062 GCF_056401535.1 Luteibacter sp. P4_E6
CGTACGCGCTGGTGCTCGGGCGCTTCTACGGTGTCGCCGACGCCGATATCGGTTTCTACCTGTTGCCCTTCGCCGCGGGCAATTTCCTCGGCCCGCTGCTGCTGGGGCGGCTGTTCGACACGGTGGGACGAAAGCCGATGATCGCCATCACGTATGCCATGTCCGGCCTGCTCCTGTTCGCCACGGCGTGGTTGTTCGTCCACGGCAAGCTGGATGCCCGTACACAGACCATGGCGTGGAGCGTCGTGTTCTTCTTTGCCTCGGCGGCGGCGAGCTCCGCGTACCTCACGGTGAGCGAGAGCTTTCCGCTCGAGCTCCGTGCCCTCGCCATCGCGCTGTTCTACGCCTTTGGCACGGCGCTCGGCGGCGTGGTCGGGCCATGGTTTTTCGGCTCTCTCATCGGCACGGGCGAACGTGAGGCCATCGGTTGGGGCTATGCCCTTGGTGCCGGCCTCATGCTGCTGGGCGCGGCCGCCGCCCTAGCTCTCGGGATCGCTGCCGAGCGGCGTCCGCTGGAGGATATCGCCGCTCCGCTCGGGCGCGCCGACTGACCGTAGGAAACGCCTGCGCAACAGGCTCCGGATGAAGTAGAGCGCGGGCTGTGGGTCGTCCCGCCGAAAGGTATGCAGGTGCGCCCTCGCCCACTGGCTCAGCACGCGCAACCAGGGCAGCCGTTGGCGCTTTCGCAGGGCGAGCACCGTCGGGATATCGTGGTAGAGGTCGACGCAGGCCACGCCCTCCGGGTAAGCACGCGTCGCACGCGTCACCGGGAGTCCCTGCGCATCCTGCCAGGCCATCTCGCACACGTTCATGCCGCAGCGTGCGGCGAACTCGACGTAAGTCCACGCGCGCGTGTTCACCTCGATGATGCGATAGACGCCGTCGCGCGGATCGCGTTTGAATTCGGCGCTGAAGATGCCCCGATAATCCAGGCCATCCAGCAGGCGGCGCAAATGATGGACAGCGTCCGGCAGGATCGCGAGTGGCACGGAGTGACAACACGAGCTGTTGCCGAAGTCCGGTGGCGACATGCGCAGGCGCCGTCGGGCGAAGACGCCGGCATACGCGCCATGCCTGTCGCGAAAGCCGTCCACGAAGAAATGCTCGCTGGCCGGACCGGGAACGTATTCCTGGGCCATCACGCTGAAGCCCTGCGCATGCAGACGCGCCCACGTTTCGCGCAGCGCCTCGGGGTTGTCGACCCAGATCCCTTTCACGCCGGTGACATCGCTGAAGCGCTGTGAGTTCACGGGCTTGACGAAGACCCGGTCCATCGCGTCGAACGGGATGGTTTCGATGTCTTCCAGGCAGGCGATGCGATACGTCCGCGGATGCGGAATGTGCGCGGCCGCCAGGTAACCGGCGAAGACCGCCTTGTCCTGCAACAGCTCCTGGGCGTCGCGGCTGGACGTGCTGACCAGGAAACGCTCGCCGAGCCCGGTCGACGGCAGGTCGGCGAGCCAGAGCGCGGCATCGTCCGCGCCGGGAATGATGACGGCCCTGTCCAGCGGCATCGCCCGTAACGCGGCGAGCGCCTGTTCGCCCGGTTGGCCATCCCACGGGTCGCTGCCCGGCGTCGGCCGGTACCAGCGCGAACGGGTGACGAGATCGCCGGGTGGGCAGGCCACATAGGCGGGAATACCGGCGATCTGAAGGCTACGAAGGATACCCAGCGCAGTGGGTCCGCGCCCCATGACAATGGCGGGTATCCGCTCGTCGCCGCACGTAATCATACCGCCCCCTGTGGCGGGTTCCGACGCCGGAATGGCGCACCCTGCAAGGGGAATGTGACATCGGTGAGGGCGACCGGCCAGATCGCCACACGGCCTATGCCCTATCGGTTGGCGCCACGCTGTTCGGCGAGGGCCGCATCGATGGCCGCATCCATGGCCAGTGTGCCCGCGCGCAGGGCGGCGCCGTCGATCAGCTCGAGCACGTCCGCGAGGCCAGCCGACGACCCGGCGGCCGCGGGTGGCCTCGCTGCCGTGCCGGCGGCCTCCGCACTCATTTCGGTGGCGTACTTCACGATCTTCACGGGACGGCCGTTGGCGTCGAAGATCGGGTTGTACGTTGCCTGTATCCAGACCACGACCTGGCCCTTGGCCAATCGTCGATACAGCCCGGCCTCGTGAAGGCCGGACCGCAAGCGCCGCCAGAAGCCGATATAAGCATCCGAACGGCTTTCGTCCTGATCGACGAAAACACTGTGGTGTTTGCCGACGATTTCATCGAGGCGGTAGCCGGTGAAGCCAAGGAATACGTCGTTCGCGTCGAGGATCATGCCGTCGAGCGAGAATTCCACCACACCCTGGGTACGATCGATCGCTTCCACCCGCTGCTCGCGCGTGGCGACCGCCGTGCGCTCGTCGGAGATATCGCAGGCATACAGGAGCACGGACGAGATCCTTCCGCCCCGGCCGGCGACCGGAATGTAGACGGCCTGGAACCAGACCTCTCGCCCCTGGGCGCCCAGGGCGCGATAGGTGCCAGCGACCTGCTCGCCACGGGCAAGGGCTCGCCAGAGGTGCTCCGCATCATCCAATGGGAAGAAGCGGCTGTGGGGCTGGCCGACCACAGCCTCCGCACGGCAGCCGAGTGCCGCAAGGAAGCGCTCGTTGACCGAGCGCACGACACCATCCAGGCCGAACTCGACGACCGACTGGCTGCGCGAAAGCGCGGCGATGATCGCGCGCTCCGTGCGGGCGGTGCGTCTGCCGCGCACCCATCCGAACATACCCATCGTCGCGCCCCGTACTGCAATGTGATTCAAACTGGCTTATCGGCCGGAGGCGGTCCGGGCTTTAGGCGAACGATACCAGTTTCGTCATTTCACATTTGCCCGTCGGCCACGGCGAACGGAACCACCCCCGGGTCACGGGACTCACTGGCCTGGCGTCGCATCGGCGCTGCGGGACGCGGCACCGAGGGTGACGTGCGCCCCAGGGTGATGTTCTTCGAGGCGCGAACCTCCCGGTTCGCGAAGGTCCAGATCTCGCCGGTTTCGGTGACGAATACCGTCCAGTAAAGGTCCGACTCCGGACCGTAGTCGATCAGGAAATGGGCGAAGCCCTCCCCCTTGKGGGTATTCATCGGAAGCGGTGGGTTCAGTTGCAGCATGATGTCCTCCTCGTGTGCCGATTAGCTCCAACAGCGCGTGGGGCCGGAGTGAACGTGCCGTCGATCACGCATCACCGGACGCGGACACCACTTTTCGTCGCGGGTGGGTAACATGGCGCCATCCGAGCGAAGGTCCATCAGGGGATACAGGGCGTGCAGGCACGTAATTTTGCGGTATCGGTTGTCCAGCCCGGTGGCAAGGTCGCCATCGAGATCGAATTCAACGAAAAAATCCACGGGCTTTCCGKCGATACGCTGTGGCTGTCCCTGGAGGACGATGCCAGCCTCGCGGATGCAGAAGCGCTACGCGCCCTGCTGGAGCGGGTAGGTCACCGCCTTACGGTGACGAACGTACGCGCCTGACCGGCGCCGTCGCGGCGTCCGTCACGGTGGTCACCGCGACGGCCAGCGRCACCACCACCGGCGCCAGCCGGTGGTTCACGCCATGTACCTTTCGGCAGCCGAGGCAATGGCGGGTCATGCCCAGGCCACGCCGGGACGCACGCGGGGTGCTCAGGAGACAGCCGCAGACATAGCAGCTGGCGATCGCGCCGCGATCCCATAGCTTGACGCGAACGGCCTGCACGGCCACCCAGCCTACCGCCGCCGTGACCGACCCGGCGACGATCCAGCCCGGGAGGTTGGAATACAGGGAGAGGATGCCGAGGTCCCCGGGCATCTGCTGTACCGCCTTCATCGCCGTCGCCGCGATCGCACCGACGCCAAGGACCATCAGGCCCGGCGAAAACATCCGAAAGTACATCCGTCCGGCGTACGACATGTGGCTCCCCTTCCCCAGCCGGATGCTCCCGGCGGGGTCAGGTTGGAGGCTACAGGGTCTACCCGCCGTGAACGAGCGACGGTCAGGCCGCGGCCGTCCCGAACGACGGCGGCCGGTCGGCCTTTGCCTTGCCRAACGCCTCGTTCGGCGTGTCGCCCATGACGAAGCTCAGGGTGCCACCGGCGACCAGCTCCTTATGGGAAATCCAGCTCCTGGTCCACGGCTGTCCGTTCCAGCTCACCGACTGGATGTACGGCCGGCCGGGGCCATTGCCCTTCGCCTCGATCACCAGCGTCCGGCCCCCGCCCACCTGCACTTCCGCGCGGTCGAGGAGCGGGCTGCCGAAGACGTAATTCGTGCTGACCGGATCGACCGCGTACAAGCCCATCGCGCTGATCACGTACCACGCGCTCATCTGGCCGCAGTCTTCGTTGCCGGGGAGACCGTCGGGCTCGGGCAGGTACATGGATTCAAGGATCATGCGCACCCGCGCCTGGGTCTTGTGATGCGAGCCCGAGTACGCGTAGAGGTAAGGCATGTGGTGACCCGGCTCGTTGCCGAAGGCGTACTGGCCGATCATGCCGGCGATATCCGGCGGTGCATTGTCCGGAAGCGCCGGGTCCGCATTGAAGAGGCCGTCGAGCTTGGCCTCGAACGCGGTTTCGCCACCGAACAGCGTCATGTAGTTGTACACGTCATGCTGGTTGAGGAAGGTGGCCTGCCAGGCATTCGATTCGGTGAAGTCACGCCAGCGCTTCGAGTGACCGATCGCGATCGGGTCGAAAGGCAGAAGCCAGCTGCCGTCGTCGCCACGCGGGCGGACGAACTGCGTGTCCTTGTCGAACACGTTGCGATAGTTCTGCGACTGCGTGCGAAGGAGGGCTGCGTCGTCCGCATGACCGAGCGCGTCGGCCATGTGCGCGACGGCCCAGGCGTCGTACGCGTATTCGAGGGTCTTGCTGGCCGCCTCGCCTTCCTTGTCGCTGGGGATGTATCCCTTCGCACGGAACGCCGGCAGGCCGAAGTAGTCATCCTGCAGGGCGCGGCGACGGAGCACCGGCCAGGCTTTCGCATAGTCGATGCCGGTGAAACCCTTGGCCTGTGCCTCGGCGATCACCGGTGCGCAGTGGTAGCCGATCATGCATACGGTTTCGATGCCCTGCAGCGGCCACACGGGCGCGCCACTCGGGCTTTCCACGGCCAGACGCACGAGACCATCGACTAGGTCGGGCACGCGCTCGGGCTGATACAGCGTGAACAACGGATGCTCGGCACGATACGTATCCCACAGCGAGTAAGTGCTGTAGTTGTGGCGACCCTCGGGCAACGTGTGCACCGCCTTGTCCATGCCGCGGTAGCGACCGTCGAAGTCGCTGAAAACGGTCGGCGCGAGCATGGTGTGGTAAAGCGAGCTGTAAAACGTGCGCTTGATCTTGTCCGACGAGGACTCGATGCGGATACGCGAAAGCTCGTGCTCCCACTCAGCCTCGGCCGAGGCGCGCACGCCGTCGAAGTCCCAGCCGGGGATTTCGTTATCCAGATTGCGCATGGCGCCGTCGATGTCGACACCCGAGATGCCGACCTTCACCAGCAGGGGTTCGCTCGACGCCTTATCGAAATGCAGCGCCGCCTTCAGCTGGTTGCCCTTGATCGTGTTTGTCCCCTTGGGCAAGGCCTTGTCGTCGCTATACAGCGTGGCGCTGACGACAGGTCGCGACAGCTTCATGGCGAAGTAAATGACGCGGCCGGTCGCCCACTGGTACACGCGACGGCCGCCGACGACGGTGTCGTTGCCGACGAGGGTCAGCTCGACATCACTGAGCCGGGTCGGCGTCTCAATGTTGTCCTGGTAGCCGTGTGCGAGGTCGAGCAGGATGTGGGCCTCGCCCTCCTTCGCGAAGGTATAGCGGTGTATGCCGGCCCGCAGCGTGGCAGTGAGCTCGGCAAGGATGTCGTGCTCGGTCAGCTTCACCCGGTAGTACCCTGGATGCGCCTGTTCGCCGGTGTAATGCGAGCGGTAGCCCTTCACGTGCGTGCGATAGCCCTTCTCCGGCTTCTGCCCACCCTTGTGCTTGGCGTCGAAGCGCGACACGTAGTTCACGCCGTCGAAATCGCGGTCGCCGGGCTGCAGGCGCACCGCACCCATCGCCGGCATGACCAGGAAGTCGAGCATGTCCGCTGCGCCGGTGCCGGACAGGTGCGTATGCGAGAAGCCCATGATGGAGCCGTCGCCCTGGTGGTAGCCGGACGAACCGTCCCACTCGGCGTTGTTGGTGTCCGGGCTCAGCTGGACCATGCCGAACGGCCGCGTCGCACCCGGATAGGTGTGACCGTGGCCGCCCGAACCAACGAAGACGTCGACGTAACGCAAGACGCCATCCGCAGCGGTGCCGCCGCTGGCGGGTGGCGCGTTCAGGCCTTTGTGTACGCCACCGGCCAGTGCGGTGAGGGAACCGAGCTGACCGACGGCCGAAACAGCGGCCATCCCTTGCAGAAAACGTCGACGGGTAACCATGAATCGCTCCAGCTCAATGCCGCGTCAGACGCGGCGCAGGGAATCGGGATGCTTATCGGCGAGGTGGACGACCAGCTCGCCGAACAAGGTATTGGCCCACGCGAACCACACGCGGGTGAACTGTTTCGGATCATCCTGATCGAACGCTTCGTGCATGAAACCGGTACCGGCATGCGTGGTCTTCAGCCAGTGCAGGCACTGCCGCTGCTCGGCCACGTCGTCCGTGGTGAAGGCCTTCATCATGATCGACATCGGCCAGATCATGCGCAGGCCTTCATGCGGACCGCCGACGCCTTCCGCGGCGCTGCCCTTGAAGAAGTATGGGTTGTGCGTGCTCCAGACCCGGTCACGCGTGCGCTGGTAGCGCGCGTCGTGCGGCGCACTCTCCAGGTAGGGCATGGCGAGCAGGCTTGGCACGTTGGCGTCGTCCATGAACAGCTGGTTGCCGTAGCCGTCCACTTCGTAGGCCCAGTAATCGCCCTGCGGATCCTTGATCACACCGTACTGCTCGACGGCGGCGGCGACGTCGTCGGCCAGCGCATGGCATTCATCGGCGAACACCTGGTCGCCATAGAAGCTGGCGTGCATCTGGGCGAGACGGCGCAGGGTGACCACGGCAAACAGGTTGCCCGGAATGTTGAACGCGTAGACGGTCGCATCGTCCGAAGGGCGGAACATCTGGTGGATCATGCCCACCGGGCGGGTCGGCTGGCCGTAGCCTTTCAGGAACTGGCTCTCGGTCGGATTGGGCGACTGGCGCTGGAAGTGGTACGGACCAGGGCCTTCCTTGCGCTGCTGCTCGCGAAAGGTCGTGACGATACGACGCGTCGAAGCGCGCCACGCGTCGTCGAAGGGCTCGCGGTCACCGGTGACCTGCCAGTAACCGTGCGCGAGACGCACCGGGTAGCACAGTGAGTCGATTTCCCATTTTCGCTCGGCCACGCCGGGATGCATGTCGGTCTGGTCAGCCTGCGCCCAGTCCAGCTTGCTCTTGCCCTTGGGGTCGGGAAGGAAGGCGTTTGCGTAGGGGTCGATGGCGATGCAGCGTGCCTGCCGGCGGATAAGCCCACGGAACAGCTTGCGCAGCGCTTCGTCTTTCGGCGCCAGCGGCAGGTAAGGCCAGACCTGGGCCGAGGAATCGCGCAGCCACATCGCGTCGATATCACCGGTGACGACGAAGGTATCTTCATAACCGTCGAGACGACCGACTTCCACGGTGGTGTCGAGGGTATTGGGGAAGCAGTTCTCGAACAGCCAGGCCAGTTCCGGATCGGCAATCTTTTTCTTCGTCGTGGCGATCAGCGCTTCGACGGCGTCGCTGGTGAACTTGCGCTGGGCAACCGGCGGACGCTTGCCGGGAAACCGCGAGGCGGCGAATGCCCCTGCACTGATGCCACCGACCATGGCGACACTGGGAACCAGCGACATCCACTTGATGAGATTGCGACGACTGGGATTCACGGCTGGCTTTCCTTCAGGGCATCGATCAGTGAGCGTACCGACAAAGCGTGACGAAGCGTATCGAGAGCGACCTTGCCGTCGATCGCGATATCGACGCTCTCGCCAGGCAGCAGGTCGAAAGCGTTATCGGACAGGCGCACGTCGAGGTCGCCCGTGTCGATCCAGACTCCACGCGCCAGTCGCTTCGC
>NZ_JBFUJE010000166.1:0-7831 GCF_056401535.1 Luteibacter sp. P4_E6
TGGAGAAACCTCGGACAGAAGGGATGTGCCCAAACATGTGTCCGGGGCTTGCATAGAGAAGTTGCGGCGATGTCCGAACACTTCGGACATGGGCGGCGTGGGTGACCCCCGTAAAGCGATGTGCCCCTGGGTCCCGTTGCGGGATCCAGGGGCACGGGTGCCAGCCATGAGGGTTGGCCGGGTTTTCGATCAGCGACCGAGATCGCTCAGGAAGCGCTTCGTGTACTGCAGCGCCGTCGTGCTGGGGACGGAATTGCAGGTCGGCGAGGCGGACCCGCCGGCACACGGCGTGTCCCGGTCAAGCGACCAGAAGTGCACGCCCGCGAGCTTGTTGGTCGACGCGTAAGCCGTGATCTTGTCGACATTGGCAAGGCTGACCACTTCGCTCGAGGCATCGTTCACGCCGATCATCGGCGTGATCTCGATCTTGCTCAGGGGAATGCCGTAGGTGTGCTGCAGGTTGGTCACGGCCTGGATGGCGGACTGGCCCATGTCGCAGCTGCCATTGGCGACGACGCAGATGCCCGAGCTCGCACCGGAGCCATAGTCCATCGCCATCAGGTTGATGGTGTAGTTCACCAGTGCGGAGGCCTTGACCGCGCGGACCACCATGTCGCCTGTCGTGTTGACGCCGCCGAAGCTACCGTCCGACGCGGCGAGCGTGGCCAGCGTGAACGAGAAGCGCAGGTTGGGATACTGGCCTTGCGCGGCGACGGCACCGGCGATCAACGCGTTGATCTGCGCGGGTGTCTGTCCGGCCTCGATATCGAAATCGACGCCGACCATGTGTGGGCTCATGTAGGTCGAAATGAACTTGGCCATGCCCGCGTTGCTGCCGCAGGTAAAGGAACCCGCCTGGCCGCCGGTGGACACGACATAGTTGATGCCGGCACTGTTCAGGCGGCTGATATTAGCGCCGGCGAACGACGCGGCGGGAAGTCCGCCCCAGTTCTCGCTACCGCACTCGCCGGTGGCGAAGGCGAGCGTGATCGCACCGAGGTTAGGCACCTGGGTGGAGACGAGGCTGCCGCTGCCGACGACCGGAATGCGTGTCCCGGTGACCAGCGTCGACATGATGTTGGTGTTCCAGTCGAGGTTGATCGTGATGTCCTTGTACGGACTGAACAACAGATCGCCTGCGGCCGGCGGCGGATTGGTCGGCGGCGGCGGATCGACAGGCGGGGGTGTGGTGCCGCCGCCCGTACATGAGCCTTGCGAGGTCCAGGGCTGTCCTGAGCCACTCGCGCCACTGTGGGTCGCGGGGTCGTCGCCCTGGGTCCACCAGTTGGCGCCGTAGTTCACCCCGTTTTCGCTAGCCGTGCTCCCGCCCGTATAGACCGAGCCGGCATTCCACGGCGCCGCGCACGCGCCGGCGGCATGGGCCGTCTGCATCGGCACGCCGGAAGAAAGGGCGAGGGCAATCGCTACCCCCAACGTACCGGAGCAGCCACCGAGCAACGCATGGGATCGCTTGCTTGTCGTCTTCGTGAACATCGAACGCCTCCTGCCTGGGTTGGTGGCGTCTGATGTAGTCCTCGATGACAACGTTGTCTATTTGGAATGTGACGAAATGTGACATGCGACGTGAAGAGCGTTTTAACACCCCATGCGGCGGTGCAATGGCGTCAGGGCGCCGTTTGCGCCTGTTGCGCCGAACGCGCATCAAAGCGGTTTGATGCGTCGCGGCAGCTGCCTGAAAATGTCTTGTCTCGTCGCGCTGTCCGTAATGACAACGAAAGCCACATTTTCGGCAGGGCAGGTAGGCGCGAAGCGCCGGATATGTCACCGTGCGACGGATCCCGGCACCCGATCCGGCACAGGAGCAGTGACGCATGCCGTCTCGTTTAAACATGACCGTCGCCGGTCTCATTGCAAGCTTCGCCATGTCCGTGGCAGGGGCCGCGGACGCCCCGGCCAGCCAGGGACCCGCCGATCCTCAATTCGAGGCGGCGAAGAACTTCGTTTCGTTCTATACGTTCAATCGCCTGGCCTACAAACAGGTGTGCGACAAGCAAGCGGTCGACGTCCGCGTCTTCGTGAGCACCTTTGTCGACGAAAATGCGGGAGCCTATGCCAAAGCCCTGGCGGTCCTGCAGGCACACGGTCTGTCTGAGGCGAAGGTGTTGGCGAAACTGCAGCCGACGATCGCTTCCTCGGAACCGGATGTGCGTCAGGCGCTGTCGGACAGCGCGGCGAGGGAGAACGCCGGCACCACGCCCCTGGACGGCTGCCGTTTCCTGGCCATCCATGGAGAGAAGCTCGCTGGCGACCTCGATCTTGCCAAGTCGCACCCGGAAGTCATCCAGGCGCTCAACGGTCCGGCCAAGCCCTGAGCCATGGCTGCAGGGCCCGCGCTCAAGCGCTCAGGCTTCGGGATTCGCCGCGAGCCATGCCGTGACATACGCCTCGAGTGAGAGGCGCGTCGGCACCTTCAGTGCTGCCTCGCGGACGAAGGTGGTCGATGCCATGAGGAACGACTGCTTGGCGTGGTTGGCGGCCTGGCGCACCCGCGCCTGGCTCTGCCGGACCTGCACGAGATGGGGCGAAGGCTGGCCGGGCTTTGCGAACTTCTGGTAGCGGCGCAGCTCATCAGCCACCGTCGCGGTGTCCGTGGCGGCCTGCTTCATGGCCTGGGCGGCCTTACGTACGTCGATCAAGGCCGTGGTGGCGGCGGGGGAAAGGTTGGTCATCCGGCGATCTTAGGGCATCGCGGCCGCGATCAGCCGATCTTTCGTCGTGCCTTGAGCTCATGCGCGATGCGTTCGAGCAGCGGATCCAGCGAAAGCGGGACCTTCAGCGTGCGCAACGTCGCGCGCAACGCGCGCAGATCCTGCTTGGCGCCGAGGGCATCGGAGAGTTTCGTCATGGCCTGCACCGCCGCCTTGTCCTTCGGACCGCGCTTATGGGCGGATTTACCGGTGGCTTTCAACACCTTGCGCCAGAACTCCAGCTGCATGCGCAGGCGCCTTGCACGCCGCCGCCAGCGGTGCAGGTTGGCGACCGAGCCGTCCTTGCGCACCCGCTTCTCGGCACGGGCGACCCGTTGCTCCGAGCACGCAATGGCCTGTTCGATCGCGCGACGCGTGACCGTCTTCCAGGGCAGGACTTCGATAGCGTCAGCGAGGTCGCGAACCTGGTGGCGCCGCTTGAGAAAGCGCGGATCCTTGGTCAGCGCCGCGGCGAGCCTGCCGTCCCGGCGATTTTCCAGGGCGTGGATAGCCTGCTGCCATTCGGCGGAGGGTCCCGGGCCCGCCAGGGTCTGCGCTGTATGTACCGCTACATGGGCATTGCGAAGCGGGGACAGTCCGGTAGCCAGTTTGCCGATCCGCTCATTGAGGGATGGCAGTTGATTCGCGAAAGGTTCCGCCCCGAGCGCAAGTAGGCTCTTGAGTCGCCGTAGGGATTTTCGGGCCTCGTGGATGCCGCGATGGCGGTCCTTCACGTCGGCCAGGGCGCGAGCGGCGCCGCGACATTCCCGTCCTGCCAGAGCGGCGAGGGCGGCTTGGATGCTGGGCGCGGGGGTCTGTGGCATCGGAACTAAATACCACGAGATGCGTGGTCATGCCTTTCGGGATCCATCTCCAGGGCCTAAAGAATCGCTGGCCATGGCCGATAGGGTGATTCGACAAACGCGTGTTGTTCGTCCAGTGATCGTCCATTAGGATGCCGCACGTTTTGCGTGGCGTAACGCACGGACCAGCACGCGTACTTTTGAAAATTCAGCAGGGATGCAACAGGGAATGAAAGGCCATGATGCCGGCAAGCTGACGCTTGTCATCGGTTTGACGATTGCGTTTGGCCCGACGGCCGTCGCCCAGCAGTCGCCTACCCAGGAGTTGCTGCGTCAGCAGGAGCGCGAGCGAGCGCTTCAGGAGCAACAAGAAGCCACGCCCGACGTGCGCCTTGCACGGCCGGCGCCGACCGCGCCGGATCGCATTCCGGTGGACGAATCCCCGTGCTTCCCCATTGGGTCCATCCGCCTCGATGGCGAACAGAGCAGTGCCTTCCAGTGGGCGCTCCATGCCGCCAATGTGCCGGGCGACCCGGCGGTTGGCCGCTGCCTGGGGTCGGCTGGCGTCGCGATCGTGATGAAGCGCGTTCAGAACGCCATCGTCGCGCGTGGTTACGTCACGACGCGGGTGCTGGCCAAGAGCCAGGACCTGCACGCGGGAGTACTGACCCTGACCGTGGTGCCCGGACGCATCCACGCGATCCGCTTTGCATCGCACACGCGTGGCACCTCGTGGCATACCGCACTGGCTGCCCGTCCCGGCGACATCCTCAACCTGCGGGATATCGAGCAGGGACTGGAGAACCTCAAGCGCGTGCCGACCGTCGACGCGGACATCCAGATCGCGCCCGCCGAGGGCAGCGATGCCCGTCCCGGCGAGAGCGACCTGCTGATCGTATGGAAGCAGTCGTCGCCGGCTCGCATCGCGGCCACGCTGGATAATTCGGGGAGCAAGGGCACGGGCAAGCTGCAAGCTACGGCGACACTGTCGCTGGACAACCTGCTCACCTGGAACGACCTCTTCTACGCCAACGTCGGCAAGGCCGTGTTCAACCCCGGCGGCCGCGGCACGCACAGTTCCACGCTCCACTACGACGTGCCGTACGGCAACTGGCTGATCGGCACGACGGTCAGCGATTACACGTATCACCAGACCGTCGCTGGCTACGCCGCCAACTATGTGTACAGCGGTACCAGCAATAACGCCGACATCAAGCTGAGCCGCCTGCTGTATCGCAATGCCAGCATCAAGGCCGGCATGTATGTGCGTGCCTGGGAGCGTGATTCGAACAACTTCGTCGACGACACCGAGGTGCTGGTGCAGCGTCGCCGCCAGGGCGGCTGGGAGGCGGGCCTGACGTACAAGCAGTTCTTCGGCACGGCCACCCTCGACGCCGATGCGGCCTACCGGCGGGGTACCGGCGCATTTCGTGCGTTGCATGCCCCGGAAGAGCTGTTCAACGAAGGCACCGCGCGTACCCAGCTCATCACGGCGGATGCCCAGCTGACCATTCCGTTTTCCGTCGGTGCGCAGCGCTTCCGCTACACCGGCAGCTGGCGTGCCCAATGGAACCGGACGGCGCTCATACCGCAGGACCGCTTCTCGATCGGTGGCATCTACACCGTGCGTGGCTTTGACGGCGAGGTGCAGCTCACCGGCGATCGCGGGTGGCTCATCCGCAATGACGTCGGCTGGTCCGTCGGCGGCGGTCAGGAACTCTACCTCGGGGCCGACATCGGCCACGTCGGAGGCGCACCCACCGCACAGGAACTGGGCCAGAACCTCGCCGGTGCGGTGTTGGGACTGCGCGGCAGCTGGCACGGCGTGGCGTGGGATGCCTTCGCTGGCGCGCCGATCTCCAAACCAAAGGGCTTCCCCACAGGCTCGTCGACCGCGGGTTTCACTCTCAGCTGGTCGTACTGAACGCAACATCACGGATGGTTCTGCATGAATTCGCACCTGTATCGCATTGTCTTCAATCACGCGCTTGGTCTTTGCCAGGTAGTGTCTGAGCTCATTCGTCGTCCGGGTCAGGGCGCCTCTTCGACCGATGGTCGAAGCACCGCGCACGTGCGGGCGGTGAGCCTGGGTTTGTGGGTGGCCTTTGGCTGGATCGGTATGACATCGGCGGCGAGCGCCGGGCAGGTGGTCGGCGATCCGAACGCACCGGGTAACCAGCGGCCGACCGTATTGGGCGCGCCCGGTGCAGCGCCGCTGGTGAATATTCAGACACCGAGCGCCGCAGGCGTCTCGCGCAACACGTACAACCGCTTCGACGTCGACCAGAGCGGCGTGGTGCTGAACAACTCGCGCACCAACACGCAGACCCAGCTGGCCGGCGCGGTGGCGGGCAACCCGTGGCTGGCCACGGGCACGGCGAAGATCATCCTTAACGAAGTCACCGGTCCCAACCCGAGTGCGTTGAATGGCTATATCGAAGTGGCCGGCGACCGCGCGCAGGTGATCATCGCCAATCCGGCGGGCATCAGCTGCGATGGCTGCGGCGTGATCAACGCCACGCGTTTCACGCTGACCACCGGTACGCCGGTACTGAACGGCGGTGCGCTGGACGGTTATCGTGTCACCGGGGGCGCCATCAGCGTCGGTGGCACCGGCCTGGACGCCAGCCGTGCCGATTACGCCGACATCATCACCCGTGCGCTGGTCGCCAACGCTGGCATCTGGGCGCCGCAGTTGCAGGTGACGCTGGGTACCAATCAGGTAAGCGTCGACCAGAGCCAGATCGCACCGATCGCAGGCGATGGGGCGAAGCCGACCTTCGCCCTGGACACCAGCGCGCTGGGCGGCATGTACGCGCAGAAGATCACCCTGATCGGCAACGAACATGGCGTCGGCGTGCGTAACGCCGGCACCATCGGCGCACAAGCGGGCGATCTTGTCGTGACGGTGGATGGCCGTCTGGAGAACACCGGCCAACTGCAGGCACAAGCGGCGAATACCACGATCCAGGCGAGTGGTGGCGTCAGCAATGCGGGAACGATCTCCGCCGCCAGGACGCTGACATTGTCGACCGCGCAGGACATCGACAACAGCGGCGGTACGCTCAATGCGGGTCGTCTCGTCGTGGACGCGGGCTCGTTGCGTAATGCTGGTGGCACGATCACGCAGACCGGCCTGCAGGGCATCGCATTGCAGACCGGCGCGTTGTCCAACCGGGGTGGCACGATCGGCCAGCCGGTGGCCGATATCGGGGACACGGGTGGAACGGACGGCGGTTCGTCCGGCGCTGGCACGCCGACCAACACGACGGGCGGCGGCAGTGGAGCCGGCACCGGGGCGGCCAGTGGCGCGTCCGGCGGATCGATCGCGCCACTCGCGGATGGCGAGTTCCACATCGCTGGTCTGCTGGACAACGACGGCGGCCAGATGCGCGCGTTCTCCGGGTTCGACCTGACGACCACCAGCGGCCTGCGCAACGACGGTGGCCAGCTGGCCCTGCGTCAACTGACCTTGGGCGGCGGCGATCTCGGCAATGCCAGTGGYACGCTGACCATCGATGGCGCCGCGAGGATCCATGCGACGAGCGTCATCAACGATGCCGGCCAGCTGACGATCGGTGGTCCATTGACCTTCGCCGCCGGTCAATTCAGTAACCGGGGCGGTAGCTTCAACCAGCTCGATGCCGGCGCGACATCGCTCGACGTCGATGGTGCCTTGGACAACACGGGCGGCACCCTGGCCAGTAACGCGGCGCGCTTGTCGATCGCGAGCGGGGCGTTGACCAACGCGCGCGGTAAGATCAGCACGAATCAGTTCACGGTGAACGCGACCAGCCTCGATAACCGTGGGGGTACGATAACCGCGTCGGGCAGCGCGTCGAATGCGCTTACCGCCACCGATACGCTGGATAACGGTGACGGCGGCACGCTGGCCAGCAATGGCGATCTCACGATCACCGCCAGCGCTTTTGGAAATGCCGGCGGCACCGTGCAGCACGCGGGGCAGGGCGACCTCACGATCGACGCCGCGACCTTGCACGGCGCCGGCGGAAAATTGCTCAGCAACGGCACGCTCACCCTGACCGGCGACGACACGGATCTCAGTGCTGGCACGACGGCGGCGCAGCGGATCGCGATCACCACCGGCGCGTTGTCCACGGCCCACGGTAGCCTCAGCGCGAGCGGAAGCGATCCGCTGGCTCTCAACGTACGCGGAGCCTTCGACAACACCGCGGGCACCGTTGTCGGTAATGGTGCGCTGCAGATTCACGCTGGGACGCTTTTGAACCAGGGTGGCGCCGTGCAGGCGGCCGGTGGCGCCCCTCTCGCCGTGGACGTCGATGGCCTATTGGACAACAG
>NZ_JBFUJE010000167.1:0-7803 GCF_056401535.1 Luteibacter sp. P4_E6
GATAAGGGACCTTCTGCAACGTATGCTCCCTGATTTTATATCCGACTTTCTCGTTGCGCAAATCGGCCTCTACCCTGAAGCCTTGTCCGACAAGGGTTTGGGTGACTTCGCGCACATAATCGGCCTGTGCGTCGGTGATGCTGAACACTACTGCCTGAATGGGGGCAAGCCAGGGCGGAAGCAAGCCCGCGTGGTGTTCGATCAGGATACCAATGAAACGCTCCATCGAACCGACGATGGCCCGGTGCAGCATGACAGGATGCTGGCGCTGTGAGTTCTCGTCCACGTACTCGGCGCCAAGGCGCTCGGGCATCATGAAATCGACCTGCATGGTACCGACCTGCCAGGCGCGACCGATCGAGTCCTTCATGTGGTACTCGATCTTCGGGCCGTAGAAGGCGCCCTCACCCGGCAGCTCCTCCCATGCCACGCCGGCTGCCGACAGGGCGGCACGCAGGGCGTGCTCGGCCTTGTCCCAGACCTCGTCCGCACCGATGCGCTTTTCCGGACGCAGGGCGATCTTCATGGCGATGTCGTCAAAACCGAAGTCGGCATAGACCTTCATCGCCTGGGCGTGGAACGCCGCGACCTCATCTTCGATCTGGGCCGGCGTACAGAAGATGTGGCCGTCGTCCTGGGTGAACGCGCGCACCCGCATGATGCCGTGAAGCGCGCCCGAAGGCTCGTTACGGTGGCAGCCGCCGAACTCGCCGTAGCGGATCGGCAGGTCGCGGTAGCTGTGCAGGTGGGTGTTGAATATCTGGATGTGGCCCGGGCAGTTCATCGGCTTGAGCGCATAAGTGCGCTTCTCCGACTCGGTGAAGAACATGTTTTCCTGGTAGTTGTCCCAGTGACCGGACTTCTTCCACAGGCTGACGTCCATGATCTGCGGACCACGGACCTCCTTGTAGCCGCTGCTGCGGTAGACACCGCGCACGTACTGCTCCACAGCCTGCCAGATGGCCCAGCCCTTCGGGTGCCAGAACACCATGCCCGGCGCTTCTTCCTGCATGTGGAACAGGTCGAGTTGCTTGCCGATGCGGCGGTGATCACGCTTTTCGGCTTCTTCCAGCTGAAGCAGATGGGCCTTGAGGTCCTTGTCGTTCAGCCACGAGGTGCCGTAGATACGGGTCAGCATCTCGTTGTTGGAATCGCCGCGCCAGTAGGCACCGGCGACCTTCATCAGCTTGAACGCGCGCAGCTTGCCCGTGTTGGACACATGCGGGCCACGGCAGAGATCCGTGAACTCACCCTGGGTGTAGAGGGAAAGCTCCTCGTTCGCCGGGATACCTTCGATGATCTGTGCCTTGTACTCCTCGCCGAGCCCACGAAAGAACGTGATGGCTTCGTCGCGGCTCTTCACCGAACGGGTGACCGGAATCTGCTCCTTGACGATCTTCTCCATCTCGGCCTCGATGACGACGAGGTCGTCCGGCGTAAACGGCCGTTCGTAGGCGAAGTCGTAGAAGAAGCCGTTATCGATCACCGGACCGATGGTCACCTGCGCACCCGGAAACAGGCGCTGCACGGCCTGACCGAGCAGGTGGGCCGTGGAATGGCGGAGGATATCCAGCGCCTCGGGGCTCTTCTCGGTGACGATCTCGAGGGCGGCGTCGTGGTCGATCGTGTAGCTGGCGTCGACCAGCTTGCCGTCGACCTTGCCGGCCAGGGTGGCTTTGGCGAGGCCGGCGCCGATCGAGGCGGCAACGTCCTGCACGGAAACGGGATGCTCGAACGGGCGCTGGCTGCCGTCGGGTAGCGTGATCTGGATCATGGTTGCAAATTCCGGACAAACAAAAAGGGCGCCATACGCCCTTCGGTGACGACGAAGACGTGGCGTGGGATCAGGTTGGGAGGCGCGTAGTCCGCATGTCGCACTCTCGGCCGGCGTTACCGCAGGCCACCTTGGTCGCGTGGATATCGGGCAAAAGCTAGATCAGCCGTGCTGCCGTGTCAAATCGGCCGTCCGTTAGACTAGGTGGATCGCTCCCTGGCAGGTCCTTCCATGCGCATCCTGGTTACCGGCAGCGCCGGCTTCGTCGGCTCCCACCTCACCGAGCGGCTGCTCGCCCGCGGCGACACCGTACTGGGCTTCGACAACCACAACGACTACTACGACCCGGCATTGAAAGAGGCTCGCGTGGCCCGCTTCATGCACCACCCCCACTACACGCACGTGCGGGCGGACCTTGCCGAACAGGCCGCCGTCGACCGCGCTTTCGCCGACTTCCAGCCCGAGCGCGTCGCCCACCTCGCCGCCCAGGCCGGCGTGCGTTATTCGCTCACCCACCCGCACGCTTATGTGCAGAGCAACCTGGTGGGTTTCGTGAATATCCTCGAGGCATGCCGGCGACATGCCGTGGGGCACCTGGTCTACGCCTCGTCGAGCTCGGTCTACGGGGCCAACCGCAAGATGCCGTTCGCCGTGGAGGACGCCGTGGACCACCCGGTGAGCCTGTACGCCGCGACGAAGAAGTCCAACGAGCTGATGGCCCACACATACAGCCACCTGTTCGGCCTGCCGACCACGGGGCTGCGCTTTTTTACGGTCTATGGCCCCTGGGGCCGCCCGGACATGTCGCCGATCCTCTTCGCCAGCCGCATCGTCAAGGGCGAGCCTATCGACGTGTACAACCATGGCGACCACAGCCGTGACTTCACCTACGTCGACGACGTGGTCGAAGGGGTGATTCGCACGCTCGATCGTCCGGCCGCGCCGGATCCCTCGTACGATCCGGTCGCGCCAAACCCCGGCAGCTCGGCAGCGCCGTACCGCGTCTACAACATTGGCAACGATGAGCCCGTGCAGCTGCTGGATTTCATCGGCCTGCTGGAGAAGCACCTCGGCCGTACGGTGGAGAAGCGGCTGCTGCCGATGCAGCCGGGCGATGTGCCGGATACATGGGCGGATGTGTCGGCGCTGCGGCGTGATGTGGGGTATGCGCCTTCGACGTCGATCGATGTGGGGCTGGGGAAGTTTGCTGCCTGGTTCAAGGACTATTACGGGGTCGATTGAATGGGTGGTGGCGTCAAATCAGCCGACGAAGCAACCCCGAGGCCCGCCGCGTCTTCCGCGAGACCGCATAGCCGAGGATGTCCGGCGCGGCCAGTAGCGTGAAGTGAGTCCGCGCGCGCGTCACTCCTGTATAGACCAGCTCGCGCGTCAGCACCGGTGACGGTTCTGGCGGCAACGCCAGGGCCGTGTGTTCGAACTCCGACCCCTGTGACTTATGTACTGTCATGGCATAGACCGTATCCACGGCAGACAAACGACTGGGCACGACGAAGCGCATGCGCTCGCCACCCTGGTCGTCCATCACGGCGAAGGCGACCCGCAATGCCATGCCGCCCTGCCCGTCCGGTACCCATAGCGTCACGCCGACGTCGCCGTTCATCAGGCCCAGCGCGTAGTCGTTGCGCGTGACCATAACCGGGCGCCCTTCGTACCACCCTGCCACCGCGTCGATCAGCCCACGGTCGAGCAAACCCTGCGCGATGAGTTCGTTCTGCCTGTCCACACCGGCATCGCCGTGGCGTGTGGCGCAAAGGAGCTGGAACCGGGCGTAAGCCGTGAGCGCTCCCGCACCCCATCGCTGGAATGCCTCGAAGGAAGCGTCGATGGCGGGACGCTCCCGTTCGATCCAGTCCAGATAATGGCGATGACCGGGCGCCCCCGCGCGACCGTCGACGGCCAGCGTGGCAATCGATGTGGCCGACGGCGCAACGAAAGCAATGTCGCCGCGTGTGCTGGCGAAGGCGCGCGTCACCGCAACGGCGTCCCCGGCGTTGATGGCCTGTGCGAGCGCACCGATACCGCTGTCTTCACCGAAGCGCCTGCTTCGACGCAACATGACGACACGCTGGTCGAGCGATCGCGCATCGTCAGGATCCGTCCATTCGCTCACGTCGACGCCGCAGACCGCCGTAAGCCAGTCGCGCGTGGCGACATCGTAGTGACCGGCATCCGCGCGCGCGCAAAGGTCGCCGAGTACCGCACCGGCTTCGACCGACGACAGCTGATCCTTATCGCCGAGCAGGATCAATCGGGCATCGCGCGGCAGCGCATCGAGCGTGGCGGCCATCATCTCCAGATCGATCATCGACGCTTCGTCGATGACGAGTACATCCAGATGCAACGGGTTGTCGCGGTCGTGCCTGAAGGAACGCGTATCCGGGCGACTGCCCAGCAGACGATGCAGGGTAGTCACTTCGGCGGGAATCGCCTGCTTTACCGCGACATCCACATCCAGCCGCTCGATCTGCCCGGCGATCGAAGCGTTCAGCCGGGCCGCGGCCTTGCCGGTCGGTGCCGCGAGCCGGATACGCAGGCGCGGTTCGTTGCGGTGGTGCGCGAGCGTTTGCAGCAAGCCGAGCAAACGCACCACCGTGGTGGTCTTGCCTGTGCCGGGACCGCCCGTGATGACGGCGAACGACCCGCGTGCCGCCACGGCGCAAGCCACCTTCTGCCAGTTGAGCGCGCCGGCTTCGACGGGGAAGAGACGATCCAGCTCCTGCGCAAGATCGGCGGGTACGTCGGACGGTGCGAGCCGCGACAGGATGGCATCGGCGACGCGCGCCTCGTCGCGCCAGAAGCGACGCAGGTAGAGCAGGCCGCCGTCGAGCACGAGCGGCGTGTTCGGCGGGCCCTCCGACGAACCCACCAGGGGCGATACCGACAACCATGCCGCCGCATCGGCCAGCACCGGCTCGACGACGGCAAGTGCCTCGATACCGACACAGATATGGCCTTCCCCCAGCTCGCGGCTGGCCAGCGCCGCCGCCATCAGGACGCGCCCGTCGCCATGCTCGTCCAGGGTCGACAGAAATCTGGCGAAGGCACGATCCACCGAGCGAAGCTTCGCTTMCTGCACGCCGCGATCGAGCCATGACATCAGCTGCGCATTCATGCCGACGCTCCTTCGAAGAGTGCGTCAAGCGCGTCGATCATGGCGCGTGCGGGGCGCTCCACATGCACGCCATGACCGTTTCCGTCAGCGCCCCGCAGGTAGATGTAGATGGCCCCACCCACGTGCGTGTCGTAGTCGTACGCACGGCCCAGCCGCGAGCGCAACAGTCGATGCAGGGCAAGCAGGTACAGGGCGTACTGAAGTTCGTAACGGGAATCGAGGATCGAGTGCCGCATGGCTGCCGGCGTATAGGCCAGCTCGTCCACGCCGAGCCAGTTCGATTTGTAATCGGCCACGTACCAGCGACCGTCGTGCTCGACGATGAGATCGATGAAACCCTTGAGCATGCCATTGACGCGATCGGCCGTGAGCGACGGACGCGGCGCCCCGTCGAGCGTGTGCTCGCGAACGATACGATCGAGCGCCAGCGTGTCTACCCGGCGCGCTTCGAACAGAAATTCCAGCTCGGCGCGATAGCGCGAAGGGTCACCCAGCGAGCCCAGGGAGAACGAACCGCCCTCGGGCACCGGCAGCGGCGTGCGTAGCAACACCAGCAGCCAGTCGGTGAGCAGGTCGATGGAAGCCTCCCAGCCGCGACGTTCGCAGCGCCGGGCTACGGTGTCGCGGAGGCGCTCCGGATCCGACGCGATCTGGGCGAAGCCTTCCTCTGCCATCCATWCCAGAAGGTCGTGGAGGAAGGTGCCCGCCTCCGCGCCACGCTCGAAGGCGTGGATCGTCGCCGCCTCGACGGAGGCGGCCGCCACTTCGCCTGCGTACTCGACAATGACGTCATCGGTCGCCGTCTCGGGTGCGACGGCTTCGCTATCCGCATAACGCAGGGCGCTGTAGCTCGCGATCCACCACGGCTCCGCTTTCGCCAGCCGGGCCGTGCGCGCGGGCAGCGGCCGTTCGTMGCGTACCGGCGCTTCGTAGCTGCGCTCGTCCGGCGCCGGCATGTAGTCGATGCTGATCGCCGGTTCGTCCCGGGCCATGGCGCGCAGAAGGCCCTCGATGGCGCCGTTGTCGATGTCCTGGCCGCCGCTGAGCAGGTGGCCGAAAGCCGACCGATGCACCTGGGGCTTCTTTGCAGCGTTGTAGCAGACCGGCGCCACGCCCAGCCAGCTGGCGTGGCGTGCACGTGTCATCGCCACGTAGAGCAGGCGCAGATCCTCCTGCAGGGCGGCACGCTCGGCCGCGTCCTTCGCCTGCCGCACGGACTCGCCTGCCGCTTCGTGCCCTGACGAAAGCAGCTCGAGCTGCGAACCGACTCCGTCATGGTATCGATAGCCCTGCCCCGGACGCGTACCGCCGCTGGCGCAGACGAAAGGAAGGAACACCAGCGGGTATTCCAGGCCCTTGGATTTGTGGATGGTCACGACCTTGACCAGATCGTCGTCGCTTTCCAGGCGAACGACCTGGTCTTCGCCGGTATGGCTGGCCGTGTCCTCGATACGCTCGGCAAGGTAACGAATCAACGCCTGCTCGCCCTCGATCGTCGAGGCGGCCTGCTGGAGAAGTTCGGCAAGATGCAGGAGGTTGGTCAGCGCGCGCTCGCCGCCGGCCTGACCGAGCAGACGCGCCGGCAGGTCGAAAACATGCAGAAAACGATGCAGCATCGCCAGCACACCCGCACGGCGCCAGGTCTCGCGCAACTCGAAGAGCTGCTGGCCGCGACGCTCCCAGTGGCGTTCGTCGACATTCAGTTGCTCGAGCTCGCCGTAACCCAGGAACAGGGTGCGCGTGGCAAGCGCCGCTCGCATGGCGGTGTCCGACGATGGCTCGGCGACGGCACGCAACCAGAGCAGGGTGTCGTGCGCCTCGATGCTCTCCAGCACGGAGTCGCGATCGGACAGGAAAACGCTGCGCACGCGGCGCGCGGAAAGCGCAGATCGAATCTCCGACGCCTCGTTGTGGCTGCGCACGAGCACGGCGATATCCGCGGGCTTCAGCGGCGTGACAGACCCCTCGCGAGCGAAGCCCGTGCCACCCTGCTTTGCCCCTTCCAGCAGGCGAACGATCTCGGTCGCACACGCTTCGGCCATCTGCTCGCGGTACATCCGCACACCGACCGGCACCTCGTCGTCGAGCAGCCAGACGTGCAGGGCTGGCTGGTCCGTTCCATCGACGACGAAGCGTTCGGCCCGTCCACGCGCCTGCACCCGGTTGAATGGCAATCCGCGGTCAGCGAAGTGGAAGGCGCCGGTCGGGTGATCTTCCGCCCGGGCGAACAGCGCGTTGACGGCGGCGACCATACCCTCGCTCGACYGGTGATTAGTGTCGAGGCTGTAGTGCGGGGCCTCAGCTTCGCTTCGCGCGGAAAGATACGTGTGGATATCGGCGCCGCGGAAGGCATAGATCGCCTGCTTCGGATCACCGATGAGCAACAGGCCCACGTCCGGGTTGAGCGCGTACACCGCCCGAAAGATACGGTACTGCAGTGGATCGGTGTCCTGAAACTCGTCGATCAGCGCGAGCGGGTACTGCCGACGGATCGTCTCGGCGAGTTCGGCACCCGAGGTCGACGCCAGCGCGCGATCGAGCCGCGCAAGCAGGTCGTCGAAGCCGATCTGGGCACGCCGGCGCTTCTGCTCGGCGAAGCGCTCGCGAACACGCTCCACGGCATCGGCCAGGATTGCAAAACGAATCGCAGGCTTGCCCGCTTGCCACTCGCTCCAGTGCTCGACGGCACCAAAAGCGGGATGCTCCGGCCGGACGTTGCCCTTGCTGACGGCACCGTCCAGCCGGGACGATCCGTAGCGGGCGACATCGACCGCGCCAGCCTCACCGGTCTCGAGCCAATGGCGCACGCCGGCCAGGTTGCGTTCGAGTGAGGCGGGCTGGTGGATATTGTTTTTCAGTACCTTGGTCCGCACGGCATCGCGCAGCAAGGCCTCGA
>NZ_JBFUJE010000168.1:0-7776 GCF_056401535.1 Luteibacter sp. P4_E6
AGCGCAACCAGCGTCATCGGCAGCAATCCGCGAAGGATCAGCTGTCGATGCAGGGGCGCGGGCCTTGCGGGCGGATGCGGCGACGCGTTCATGACAACGAATCTATGAAACGCGCGTTCGATGCGCGATAGACAAGGGGACCTAGGCTGCCCGTCTATACCTTATGGCCTAGGCCCGTTGGACGGCTATTTGCCGTCGAGTTGCTTCACGACCGCATCGTGGTCGACCTTGATCTTCTGGAAGCGCGCCTCACGCGCGGCTTCGCTGACCCACTGCGCACTGGTGGCGCGGCGCTTCTCCAGCGAATATTCGATATCGACGAAGGGCACGAGCACGGCGTTATCAGCCCGCGCGAATCCGCTGATGTCGTGGATGAGCTTCAGGTTCGCTTCTTCGCGCGAACCCTCCTTGCCCTTGCCATAGCTGGTAATGAAGGTGGCCACGCGCTCGCGTAACGCAAGCGGAAGGTCGTTACGGATCACGATCACCGCATGGGGAATAAGCGAGGACTTCCAGAGCACGCGCAGGCGCGCGTACTGGTCGGGAAAATGTTGCTTGAAGCGTTCCAGGTCCGCCGTGTTGTTGGTGGCGACGTCCACTTCGCCGTTGGCAACGGCCAACGCATTGTTCTGGTGGTTGTCGATGTGCACGCTGGCGAAGAAGGTGTCGGAGTCCACGTTCCGTGCCGCGAACAACTGGGTTTCCGGAACGAGATAGCCGGACACCGAAAGCGCTTCGCCGCGGGCGAAGCGCCATTTACCCGGCTTGGCGAACAGCTGGTCGACCGTACGCAGGCGCGAGTCCGCTGCCACGAGCACCACGGCGTAATAGCCTTTCGAGCCATCGCCGCGGGTCAGCTGCCCGATCACCTGCATGTTTTGCCCGGTGACGGCGTCCAGGGCGAGCCGCCCGGAGAGGAAGGCGATATCCACCCTCTGCTCGCTGATGGCCTGAGCGATGCCTTCGTAGGTCGTGACGGAGACCGCGCGGACGGGGCGGGCGAGCGCCTTGCTCAAGTCGTCGAGCATGGGGCGCCACGCCTCCAGCGACTCGGCGGGACCCCCGATGGGAAGAATGCCGAAGGTGAGCGGGGCATTCGGATCGACATCGCCCTGCGCGGGACCGGCCGCCACGGCGGGACCCGAGCAAAGGACGCACGCCAGCCATGCGCAGAACCCCGCGCGCACCCAGCCTCTCGCCGCGCTCTTCACGCCTGCCCGCATCGCGCCTGCCTCGCGTGGATGGTGTTTTAGCTAGTCGCCCAGGTGCTGTGCGGCAACCAGTGCCTCCAATCGGTTCCGCACATGTAGCGCACGGAAGATCGCGGCAAGGTGAATCTTGACGGTGCCTTCGCTGATGCCCAACTCGCGGGCGATCAGCTTGTTCGGCCGGCCCTTGGCCAATAGCTTGAGTACGTCGATCTGGCGTTCGGTGAGGACCGTGGCCAGGCGCTCCTTGGTCGTCAGTCCATCGCTGCCGTTGGCCTTGGAAAAGAACGGAACGGGAATGCTCGATACGGCGGCATCCATAGCTTCCGGTGGTACGTAGATACCGCCGGAGACAGCCAGACGCACCGCGTTCAGGACGACGTCCGGACTTGAGGTCTTCACGATGTAACCCTGCACGCCAAGTTCGAGCATATGGCGAATCGCAGCGGGGTCGCTGTTTCCGGACAAGACAAGGACAGCACGCTTGCGCGCAGTACGGGTCCCGATCAAGTCGGCGGCGAGGCGGCGTTCGTCATCGGTCAGATCCGGGCTTTCGCTGTCCTGGCTGGTGACCTTGTCGTTGGCGTCGGCGAGTTTCTCCAGCGCCCTTTGAATATGTTCGACGCCGTTGGCGTCCGGCATGCCTATGTCRATCAGGGCGACATCGGGGAGGGGCAGGCGATCGAGTTGCGCATAGAGATCAGCGACCGTCTGGGCCTCGACAAACTCGACGTCCTCACCCAATTCCCTCAACTTGAGCTTGACGCCGTCGATGATGAACCGGTGATCGTCCGCGATCAGAACACGCATGCCTTTCCTCCGCCCGCACTACCGCGAGCATCCCCGTTCTTGGAAACATAGCCCTCCGGGCGCCTCGCGGCAAGCCAGCCATCTGGTTCAGACGGGTGCATGATGGACGGTCCAGGCCGAAACCATGACATCGTGCAGGCGTTCGGGCGAAACGGGCTTGTAGAGAACCTGCGTGGTGGTCTGGTCGACGTTGCGCAGGAAGTCCCCGCGGGTTTCGCCGGTGATCAGCACGCGGGCAAACGGTGGTGGGTCGCCGGGCCGGCGGCGATAATAGCGATCGAGCAGGTCGATGACGTCCAGGCCGGTGCCCTCGCGGAGCCGCAGGTCGGAAATCACGATATCCGGCGGCTGCATCCACTGGTGCACCGCCTCCATGGCCTGCTGCGCATCTTCGGCAGTCATCACCTCGCAGCCCCAGCTGCCCAGCAGAAAACTGATCCCGGCGAGGATGCTGGGCTCGTCGTCGATCACCAGGACGCGCATGCCAACAACGTCCCGCGGCGCGGGGCTGCCCGTCGTCGCCGCGACCGGTGCCTCGATCTTCCCTGGCTGGACCTCCGGCAGCGTGATCGAGAACACGCTGCCCTTGCCCGGCTGCGAGCGCACCATGGCGCGCGTGCCAAGCAGGCCCGCCAGGCGCTGCACCGTGGACAGGCCCAGCCCCAGTCCGCGCCGCGTGCTCTCGGGACGCCCGGCTTCCGGGCCGCTCTCGACCCGGTAGAACTCGTCGAAAATGTGCTGGAGATGCTCCGGGCCGATACCCAGGCCCGTATCCCACACATCCACGCGGACCGTGCCATCGGGACGCCGGCGTGCACCCACCAACACACCACCGCAGCGGGTATAACGCAGCGCATTGCTGACCAGGTTGTTGAGGATGCGCGCGACCATGGTGCGGTCACAGCGTACCCAGAGGCCGGTCGTCCGCACGACCAGACGCAGTTCGTGCTGTTCGGCCACCATGCGGAAATTCACGCTGACCTCTTCAAAAACCTCGTCCAGCGGAACATCGCGGAGCACGGCCGGCATGGCACCGGTCTCCAGGCGAGAGAGGTCGAGCAGCTCGCTGAACAGGTGGTCCAGCGCTTCCACGCACTCCTGGATGTGGGCGATACGATTGAGCCGTACCGGGTCGTACTCGTCCACGGCGAGGCCGGAGGAAAACAGGGTGAGCGCGTAGAGTGGCTGGCGCAGGTCATGCGATGCGGCGGCAAGAAAGCGCGCCTTCGCCACGCTGGCGGCCTCGAGTGCGGCGTTCTTCCGGGCGAGTTCTTCCGTGGCCATGGCGATCTCGCGTTCCATCCCGATCTGCGCATGCAGCAGCTGCGAGGCAGCGCCGTTGAAGCCTCGCTGGAGGTCACCGATCTCGGTATCGTCGGTGACCGGGACCACCACGGTACGGTCGCCCAGGCCGAGTTGGCGAACCGCAATGGCGAGATTGCGCAGCGGTGCACTCAGCCAGCGCGCCGTGGACCAACCGATCATCACCGCGATGAACAGGCTGAGCGCCAGCCAGAGGAGGGCGTTGTTTACGCTGGTTCGTTGCGCGGCGATAGCGTCCTCGACGCTGACATCGACCGTGACCGAGCCGACGACGCGATGACTTGTCGGGTCCAGCACCTCGCGCGACACGGTGAGATTGTCATCGTCGTCGATGGTTCCGTTCACACGGTCCGCAATGATCTCGCCATCGCGGTCGCTGATGCGAACCCGTGCTACCTGGGGCAGCTGGACGATCGATTGGGAAATATGCGAAATCTCGCGCCGCTCGCCGTTGCGCAGGGCTTCGCCGGAGACACTGGCGGCCTGTTGGGCAATGGCGTCGGCCGTGGAGCGGCCCATCTCGTGGAGGGTATCCATCTGATGGCGGGTGAGCAGGGTAACCAGCAGGACCGCACTGATGGCGGTGGGTACGAGCGCGACACACGTCAGGCGCTGCACAAGTGAAGTGCGGCGCCAGACCCGTTCCAGCCACGTAACCGATACGTCGCGCATCTGTCTCCCCTTGCGTGCCCCTCCCGGGCGACGCGAGGCTACAGCCTAACGCAGTTCAACGCGGCTGGCGTCAGCGGTGGGGACGGCGCCGACGCCGGTCGCGAAGGCTCTTTATCGCCAGCGGAAGCACGCTCAGCGCAGCGAACGCGGCCAGCGGGAGCAGGATCCTGCCGTCGAGAAGTCGCGCCAGGGTGAATGGTGCGCTGCCGCCGAACGTGTCGCCGAGACCGGCCCCGACCGCGGTTTCGGCCACGAGGGACACTGTCCCGCCCAGCCAGGTGGCGCCCAGGAACAGCCATAGCGGGCAACGCAACCAGGCCAGAGCCACCGTCATGGCGCCCAGCGGCACGACGGGAATGAAGCGCAGGGCGAGGGTGTAACTGACCGGATGCGCGGAGAACCCGGTACGCATGCGCGTCGCAAGTTCCGGTGGCTGGCGGCCACCCGCGCCAAACGCATAGCGACTGGCAAGGAAGAGAAGGAGTGAGCCGAGCACGAGGGCGACGGACGACAGGGCCGTGCCTTCGGCGATGCCGAACAGCAAGCCACCTGCGAGGATGATGACGATCGTTCCTGGCACGCCGGTGGAAATGGCCAGGGTAAGCAGACCCGTATAGGCCAGCCGCGACATGACGGGATGCTCGGCGATCGCGCCGCGCAAGGCACCCTCTTCGGCGAGTAGCCGGGTCGGGTGGAAGCGGTCGAGCGCACCGCTACCGAGCATCACCGCGCCAGCGATCAGCAGCAGCAAAAGCGGCAGCGCGGCACGCCAGCGACTCACCCGGGAAGGACCGGTTTCAATAGCTGGCGCCCGATTCGCCGTAGCGGCGGAGCACGTCCCGTGCCTCGTCCCGGCAGATGTCGCGACGCACGGCAATGCCGCGACGCTCGAGCTCGCCGATCCAGTCGGCGGGCAGCGGGCCTTCGTCGAATGGCGTGAGCTCCTCGACATCCTCCGAGCGTGCGCCAATGAGCAGCTCGTCCACGCCCGCCCACACTGTGGCGCCGTAGCACTGGCAGCACGGCTGCGAACTGGTGGCGAGGACGAACCGGCTGCCGTCTTCATTGAGGCGGAAGCGCTGCAGGCGCTCCTGCGCGGTCATGTACGCCATCATTTCCGCGTGGGCCACCGAACAGGCATGAGGCACCACGCGATTCACCCCCACGGCGACGATCCGGTCGTTGCCGTCGAACACCACGGCGCCGAAGGGACCGCCCGTGGCGAGGTCGATGTTGCGTCCCGATAGCTCGATGGCCAGGCCGACCTTGGCCTCGTCACCCGCATACGTGGCCGAGGTGTCCACGGCTTCATGGACCCAGGCGGGCAGGGTGAGATGGACTTGTGCGTACAGCATCAGGCCTGCTTCGCCCAGGAGTCGCGCAGCGTCACGACGCGGTTGAACACGGGCGTGCCGGGCGTGTGGTCGTGCATGTCGGCGACGAAGTAGCCGAGACGTTCGAACTGAAGGCGGTCCTCGCGCGCGGCGCCCGCGGCGGCCGGCTCCACGTAACCGTGGACGACGCGGCGCGAATGCGGGTTGATGTGGTCCTTGTAGGTCTTGCCGTCRCTGTCGTCGTCCGGATCCGCGGCGTCGAACAGGCGGTCGTACAGGCGCACGATGGCGGGAACGGCGTCACGCGCACTGACCCAGTGAATGGTGCCCTTGATCTTGCGATCGGCACCCGGCATGCCGGTCCGGCTTTCGAGGTCGAGGGTGCAGCGCAGCTCGGTGATCTCGCCGTTCGCGTCCTTGACGACCTCGTCGCACTTGACGATCCCGACGCCGCGCAGACGCACTTCCCCCTCCGGCTTGAGGCGATGAAAGCCCTTCGGCGGCACTTCCGCGAAGTCTTCGCGTTCGATCCACAGCTCGGGCGAGAACGGAACGCTGCGTGTGCCGAAGCTCTCGTCCTTCGGATGGTTTGGGAAGGTGAGCTGCTCGTGGTGGGTTGCGTCGAGGTTGGTGATGACGAGCTTCACCGGGTCGATCACGGCAAGGCGGCGCGGCGCGACGGCGTCGAGATCCTCACGCACGGCGCCTTCGAGGACACTCATGTCGATCGTGCTGTTCTGCTTGCTGACACCGACGCGCTCCCAGAAGAGGCGGATGCCGGCGGCGGTGAAGCCGCGCCGGCGTACGCCGGCGATCGTCGGCATGCGCGGGTCGTCCCAGCCGTCGACGAGGTTTTCGGACACCAGGGTGATCAGCTTGCGCTTGCTCATCACCGTGTAGTTGAGGTTGCCGCGCGAGAACTCGATCTGGCGGGGTTTGCTGGGCGAGGTCGGCAGGCCGGCGTCGACCAGGGGCTGCCACAGTTCCGGATCGTGCGCGAGGTCGACCTTATCCACGCACCAGTCGTACAAGGGGCGGTGGTCTTCGAATTCCAGCGTGCAGAGCGAATGGGTGATGCCTTCGAGCGCGTCCGAGAGCGAATGCGCGAAGTCGTACATCGGATAGATGGGCCATGCGTCGCCGGTGTTCTGGTGATGCACCTTGCGCACGCGGTACAGCGCGGGATCGCGCAGGTTGATGTTGCCCGCGGTCATGTCGATCTTCGCGCGGAGTGTCTTGCTGCCGTCGGCGAACTCACCCGCACGCATGCGCTGGAACAGGTCGAGGTTCTCCTCGACGCTGCGATCGCGGTAGGGCGAATTCCGGCCCGGCTCGGTCAGGGTGCCGCGGTACTCGCGCACTTCCTCGGCCGAGAGATCGTCCACATACGCCACGCCCAGGCGGATCAGCTTGAGCGCCGAACGATAGAACACTTCGAAGTAATCCGAGGCGTGGCGCAGCTCGGCCCACTCGAAGCCGAGCCATTTCACATCGCGCTGGATGGCATCGACGTACTCGACGTCTTCCTTCGACGGGTTGGTGTCGTCGAAGCGAAGGTTGCAGGTGCCGGCGAACTCGGTGGCGAGTCCGTAGTTCAGGCAGATGGACTTGGCGTGACCCAGGTGCAGATAGCCGTTGGGCTCAGGCGGGAAGCGGGTGTGGATCACCGTGTGCTTGCCGGAAGCCAGGTCCTCGCGGACGATCTGGCCGATGAAGTGCTGCTGCAGGACGGGCGTTTCGGTCGACATCGCAAAGGACTCGGAGGATGGGCACGGCAAACATCCGAGTTTACCTTAGGCGCGTAGCGCTTGCCGCCGGGCGGCCGCGCGGGTAGCTTCCTACCATGCGTATCGCCTATCACGCCGAATCCCTGATTGACGCCCATCTGGTTAAGAATGCACTCGAGCAGGCGGAGATTCCCGCCTTCATCGCGGGTGAATTTCTGACCGGTGCGGTCGGGCAGCTTCCTGCGCGGGACTTCCTCGCCGTCATGGTGCCCGAGGCGGCCGCGGAAGCGGCCGAGGCGATCGTCCGCGTCATCGACGGTCAACTTGCCGAGGCGCGAATCGCCGCGGCCTCCGACGACGATTTCGGCGCCGCCACCTTTCCGGCCTGAGCGCCGCGATACTTTCCAGGATCAATGCCATGCAGGCCCATGTTTCCAAGGCCATCACCGACCTTGTCCGCGACGTGCCCGACTTCCCGCGTCCGGGCATCATGTTCAAGGACATCACCCCCATGCTCGCCGACGCCGCGGCGTTCAGCGCCTGCATCGATGCGCTGTGCGCGCCAWGGCACGGGCTAGGGATCGGCGCCGTCTGCGGTATCGAGTCGCGCGGCTTCATTTTCGGCGCGGCCATGGCGCGCGCGCTCAACGCCGGCTTCGTTCCGCTGCGCAAGGCCGGCAAGCTGCCACCGCCCGTCGTGGG
>NZ_JBFUJE010000169.1:0-7742 GCF_056401535.1 Luteibacter sp. P4_E6
ATGTGGGCCTCGCCGTGATTGGCCGAGATGGCGATGAACCGTGTGCGAGGCCCGCCAGCCGACCGCTCGCGAGCGCGCAACTCGGCGGCGATATCGTATCCCTGCATGTCAGGTAGCTCACAGTCGAGCAAGACGCCGACGTAGCGTCCCGCCTCGAATACGTCGATCGCTGCCTGCCCGTGATCCACCGCATGCGTCGCATAGCCGATGAACTTGAGCTGCGCCGCGATGATCTGGCGATTCGCCGGGTGATCCTCGACCAGAAGCACCGTGCCGAAGGGCTCGTCCTTCGCCACATCGAGCGGGTCGTCGTCGGTAACCGTCGTGACGGCAGGCACGAGACTGGTCGGCAATTCGATGCGCACGGCCGTGCCGACGCCCACTTCGCTGGTGAGGTCGAGCCGTCCACCCAGGTGCGTGACGATATCGCGACAGATCGCCAGGCCCAGGCCCGTGCCGCCGAGCCGTGTATCGAGCGGTCCATTCGACTGGGCGAACGCGCGGAACAGCTCGCGCTGCCGGTCGACCGGCACACCGATACCGGTGTCGAAGACTTCGATGACCAACCGCCGCACGCTGTCGGCCGTCTCTTCCGTGCCTTGCCAAAGTGCGATGCCCACATGCCCTTGCTGCGTGTACTTCACGGCATTCGCGAGCAAGTTCTCCAGGACCTGGCGCAGCCGGGTCTCGTCGAGGAGTAACCAGGGCAGCGGCCCCATGGGGAGGTCGAGGCGCATATGGAGATCCTTCGCCTCGATCGCCGTGCGCTGCGACTCGATGACCTGCCGCGCCACGGCCAACGCATCGCAGGACACGAGATCGGGCGTGAAGCCCTGCACCTCGGATCGGGTGTAGTCGAGTGCGCTCTTCAGCAGCGTGCGCAGATTGCGGCTACTCGACTGCGCTATCGCCATGAGGTCTCGCTGCGGCCCCTCCAGTGGCTGCCGGGCCATCAGGTCGATCGATGAGACGACGGCATTGACCGCATTGCGCACCTCGTGGCTCATCACCGCGAGCAGCATGGTCTTCTGTTGCTCGCCACGCTGTGATGCGAGCTGCGCCCGGCGCAACTGCCACAAGGCGAACATCAACACCAGGACAAGGCAGCCACCCAACGCGATCTCTCCCTGGTACACCGACACGACCTGCGACAGGGTCGGTGCGCGCAGGTATGCCGTCTCCAGCCAGCGCTCGATCACCGCCTCGTTCTCGTCGGCGGTGATGCGGCGCATGCCCCTGTCGAGCATGTCGATCAGTTCCGGTTCGTCGCGCTGCACGACCACCCTGACAGTCACCGGCATGTCGGGCACATCGCCGGCGACGCGCAGGCTGGAGGCGTAGTCGCGGCGCACGATGGGGTGGTATGCGACGTCCATACCCACGGCAGCGTCCGCGATACCGCTTTCCACCGCGGCAAGCACCTCGTGGATGTCGTCCAGCGGAAGACGCGTCACCAGTGGATGTTCCCGCTTGAGCCAGCTCTCGTAGGCACCGCCGCCCTTGAAGGCGACCGTATGGCCGTCCAGGTCACGCATCACCACCTTCGCCGGGCCGACGGTGCGGGTCACGATCAGGGTCCGACCCACGTAGAACGGTGCCGAAAGAAGGGCGCGGTCGCCCAGGTCGGCCACGACCATGCGGTCACTGGTCGAAGGCAGCAGGTCGACGCGATGCTCGGTGAAGGCTTTGACGGACTCCTCCCACGAGGAGGTGCGCAACGTCTCGAAACGGACGCCCGTATGTTCCGCGACCAACGCCAGGTACTGGCTGACCAGGGGATTGGCTTCCCCACCACGAATCTCGGCGCCCTGCTGCGGGTCGATCGCAAGACGCAGCACGGGATGCTGCGCGACCCAGCGCTGGCGATCGGGATCCGGCGGATCCGTTGCAGCACCGGCGGTCATCATGAACCCGATCAGGAAACACGCGATCCATCGCCTCACTTCGACGGCACCTCGCTGTCCGATGCCAGCAGGTACGCGCGCAGCATATGCAGTTCGTTATCCGCTCGGATATCCAGCTTCCGGTAGGCYGCCGTCTTCTGGGTGCTGACCGTCTTCAGGCTGCGGTTGAACTTGTTGGCGATCTGCGTCACCGACAGGCCTTCCAGCACACAGCGAACGACCTCCCATTCGCGAGGTGAAAGGTCAGCCATGGGATGAGCCGCCAATCCGCTGACCATACCCGGTGGCAGGTATTCCCGCTCGGTCATCACGGCGTCGATGGCACGAATAATCTCATCGAGCTCCTGGCTCTTCGCGACGAAGCCGTGTGCACCTGCCTGCAAGAGGCTGCTGATGACCAGGCGCGAACCGTGAGCGGAGACAACGAGAATCTTCAACGCCGGATGCGACGCCCGAAGCAGCTTGATCAGCGCGACACCGTCGATGTCATCCATGGCCAGGGAGTAGTCGATCAGGGCGACGTCCACGGGCATGGCCGCCAGCATCGCCCGGAAGGGCTGGCTGCTGCCGTGGCTGCCGACGATCAGGATCGAAGGGATTCTCTCAAGGTGCGCAATGAGCCCTTTGAGGACGAGCGCATGATCGTCCAGCAAGGCCACGCGCACTGAGCCGGTGTAGGTTCGCGCGGACATGAGTCGATCGGGGGGCTGCCTTGTAGTCATATGCCCTGCCTCTTAAGCGGAGCGGAATGAACGATATATCGGCGATGGAGGCTTGTAAACGCCAGTAGCTCCATGAATGTCGTATCGGCCATTCGGCTACCTCCGTAAGCCGTACAGGCAATCCACCAGTGGATTGCTAACCTCTCATCGCCCCGCAAGACGGGGATTCCCGACCAACAAGGGGTAGGACGCGGGCATGGATACAGTAAGCCGCAGACCGGCCGGCACCGCCGCCGTGCGCGAACCCGTCGCCGACGGCCAGCCGTACGAGCGTGCGGGGGAAGCCGTCACACTCTCGCTGGACACGGTGCGCATCGGCATTGTCGGATTGGGGTACGTGGGCCTGCCGCTCGCCGTCGAATTCGGCAAGCGGTACGCAACCCTCGGATTCGACATCAATTCCGGTCGCATCGAAGAGCTCCGCCGCGGCCATGACGTCACGCTGGAGGTGGATGGCGAGGAGCTTGTCGCCTCGCGTCGGTTGCGTTTTTCCTCAGGAATCGACGATCTGGCCGAGTGCGATGTCTACATCGTCACCGTGCCGACGCCGATCGACGACGCTCGGCGGCCGGACCTTACGCCACTGATGCGCGCGAGTGAGACCCTCGGCAAAGTGCTCAAGCGCGGCGACATCGTGGTCTATGAATCGACGGTTTATCCGGGCTGCACCGAAGAGGTCTGCGTGCCCATCCTGGAGAAATTCTCCGGCCTCGTCTTCAACGAAGATTTCTTTGCCGGCTACAGTCCGGAACGCATCAACCCGGGCGACAAGACGCATCGTGTTACGGGAATACTCAAAGTCACCTCGGGATCGACCCCGGCCACGGCGGACTTCGTCGACGCGCTGTACCGCTCGGTGATCACGGCAGGCACGCATCGGGCCAGCTCGCTCAAGGTAGCCGAGGCGGCCAAGGTGATAGAGAACACCCAGCGTGATCTCAACATCGCCCTGGTCAACGACCTCRCCATTCTCTTCAACAAGCTGGGCATCGACACCCTCGAGGTGCTCGAAGCCGCCGGCACCAAGTGGAATTTCCTGCCTTTCCGGCCCGGATTGGTCGGCGGACACTGCATCAGCGTCGACCCTTACTACCTGACCCACAAGGCGCAGCAGGTCGGCCACCATCCCGACGTAATCCTCGCCGGCCGGCGCACCAACGACGGCATGGGCACGTACATTGCCTCGGAAGTGGTACGGCTGATGGTGCGCAAGGGGATCAATCCCGTGCGCGCCCGGGTCCTGATCCTCGGCCTGGCCTTCAAGGAAAACTGCCCGGACCTGCGCAACACCCGCGTGGTCGACATCATCAACGCCCTCGACACCTATGGCGTCGGCGTGGACGTGCACGACCCCTGGGTGCGTGCCAGTGAGGCCGAGCACGAATACGGCATCACGCCCATGGCCGACCCGGCGCATGGCGCCTATGACGCCGTGGTCGTCGCCGTGGGCCATCGCGAATTTGTCGCCTTGGGCGCCACAGGCATCCGCGCCTTCGGCWAGGCCGATTCCGTGGTCTACGACGTCAAGTACGTGCTGCCGCGCGATGCGGTGGACGGACGGCTTTGACCGCGGCCTCTCCAGCATGAAAGTCCTCGTCACCGGCACGGCTGGCTTCATCGGTTCGCACGTTGCCATGCGCCTGCTCGAGCGCGGCGATGAAGTGATCGGCTTCGACAGCATGTCGGACTACTACGACGTGGAACTGAAGAAGGCACGGCTGGCGCGTTTCGCCAACCAGCCGGGCTATACCCATATCCACGCCGATCTCGCCGACCGCGACGCCGTCGAAAACGCCTTTGTCACGCACAAGCCGCAACGGGTGGTAAACCTCGCGGCGCAGGCCGGCGTGCGTTATGCCGCGGAGAATCCGCACGTCTACATCGCCAGCAATGTCACCGGCTTCCTGCACGTCCTCGAGGGCTGCCGTCGTCACGGCGTGGAGCACCTGGTCTTCGCCTCGACCAGCTCGGTTTACGGCGCGGATACGCGTATGCCCTTCTCCGAGCACCAGCCGACCGAACATCCACTGACGCTCTATGCCGCCTCGAAGAAAGCCAACGAACAGATGGCGCACAGCTACGCGCATCTCTACGGCGTGCCCTGCACCGGCTTGCGCTTCTTCACSGTCTACGGCCCCTGGGGCCGSCCGGACATGGCGCTGTTCCTGTTCACCAGGGCGATCCTTGCCGATGAACCTATCCAGGTGTTCAACCATGGTCATCACAAGCGCAGCTTCACCTATGTCGATGACATCGTCGAAGGCGTATTGCGCACGCTGGACCAGATACCCGAAAAGAATGTGAACTGGTCGGGCGACCGACCCGATCCGGGCTCCAGCGGCGTTGCGCCCTACCGTATCTACAACATCGGCAACGAAAAGCCGGTGGCGCTCATGCAGTACATCCGGGTGCTCGAGAAATGCCTTAATAAAACGGCACGCATGGAAATGCTCCCCCTGCAGGCCGGTGATGTACCCGACACCGAAGCCAACGTTTCCGCCCTGGTCCAGGCCACCGGCTATCTGCCCAAGGTGGACGTCAGCGAGGGCGTGGGCAAGTTCGTGGATTGGTATCGGGGTTACTACCGGGCGTAGGACTCGCCGCACAACAAGAACAACAACAACACACGACTCACGACGCTGGGAGATACACCCCGTGATCATCGACTACCTCGACAGGTCGGCCGCTGCCGACTATCAGGCGGATCTCTGTGTCATTGGCGCGGGCCCTGCCGGCATCGCGATTGCACGGTCCTTCATCGGCACCTYGACCACGGTCTGCCTGATCGAAGGTGGCGGCCTCACTGGCGAGGATCGCAGTCAGTCGCTCTACGAAGGAAGCTCCGCAGGGAGCACCCCATTCGACGCCGGCACCTCGCGCATGCGCGTCTTCGGGGGAAGCTGCACGCTTTGGGGTGGTGGCTGCATCCCGCTGGCCAATACCGATCTCGAGCCGCGCGACTGGGTGCCCGATAGCGGCTGGCCGTTGCGTTATGCCGACCTCGCACCGTGGTACGCGAAGGCGCGTGAGTTCTGCCAGATCGATCCGGAACACGCGTTTCGCCCCGGAACGTTCGACGGGCCGACGCCGCGAGTCCCGCTCGATCTCGACGCCGAGGCCATGGTCAATTTCATCTTCGCGCGCAGCCCGATCACCTTCGGTGACGCATACCGCGACGCCCTCGGCCAGGCGGCCAATGTCACCGTGCTGCTRCATGCCAACGTGATGGAACTGCGCGCGAGCGAGAACGCGACGACGGTAACCGACGCCACGATCGGCTCGCTCGACGGGCGGCGCGGGCACGTGCGTGCGCGGCATTACGTACTGGCCGCGGGCGGCATCGAAAACGCGCGCATACTGCTGCTCTCCGACAGTGTGGCGCCGAAGGGATTGGGGAACGATCGCGACCTTGTCGGCCGCTACTTCATGGACCATCCCAGCGGTGCGATCGGCAGCATCCGGTCGGAACACCCTGACCGCCTCACCCGGCCCTACGAGCGCACGATAGGCAAGATACGCGCATCGGTCGCCTCGGAAATCGGCCTTTCACCGGCAGCCCAACGCGAGCACCACACCCTCAATGCGCGCGTCCATCCGTTCGCGGTGGAGGGTGACGTACCCCGCGGCATCCGCGCCCTGCGCGATGTACGCGCCGCGTTGCGCCCGCCGGCGCGCGATGAAGCCACCTTGCTGGAAGCGCGCCTTTCAGCAGCCCTGCAGAACGGGCCCGGCGGTGCGGCAGCCATCGCCATGCCACAGAACCTTGCGATCAGTGCGATGCGACTCGGCCTGCACATCGGTGATGTCATCCGCGCGGTGGCTTCAAAAGTGAGCGATCGTCCCACGGTGGGCAGCGATCGCGTGGAGCTCGTCGGCTTCTTCGAGCAGGCCCCGAATCGCGACAGCCGTGTCACGCTCGACGACACGCGCGACGCACTGGGCCTGCGCCGTGTCCGCGTGGACTGGCGCCTCACCGAACTCGACCGGCATACGCATCGCGTACTCGGTGCATTGACGGGCGATCGCCTGGCGCAGGCCTGCGCGGGACGGTTCGATGCCGCTGCATGGACAACCGACGTCGATGCGCCTTCGGAAGTGCACGGCACGGCGCACCACATGGGCACCACGCGCATGGCCGAGGACGCGACACAAGGCGTCGTCGACACCCAGGGCAAGGTCCACGGCGTCGCCAATCTTCATGTCGCCGGCAGTTCGGTGTTCCCCACCGGTGGTTGGGCATTCCCGACCTTCACTCTGATTGCGCTGAGTCTTCGTCTGGCGGAACAACTGCGTGTGTTGTTGAGCGTCGCCGAGTCCGGCCTGTAACGCTGGTGTTACAGGGGGGCGATACACCGATGCATCAGGCGGCCGTTTGGCCTAGCCGTGCGACGACCGGAAGTGCAATCGACAGAACGTGCCCAGGTTTCTAGCCTCCATGTATCGACACGTTCGGACAACGTGCGGAGGGGAACACGATGATCCGTCTTTTCAGACAGCCGATCGTTCGCTGGCTTATCCTGATGGGTGCCTGTGAACTGCTGTTGCTGGCCGCCTCGCTCAACGTCGCGACCTATATCCGGTTCGCCCCATCGCCCGACGACCTCGCCGCATCGACACAGACACTGACCGCGCGTGCGGTGATGTTCGCGGCGGTGATCTTCCTGGGCATGGCGGCACTCGGCGAATACCGCTCCACGTTGCGCATGAGCTGGCGGGGCCAGCTCGCACGCCACGCCATCGCCTTCGTGCTGGGCGGTCTTGCCCTGGTGGTCGGCTACTACGTGATTCCGCAGGCCTATGTCGGTCGCGGCGTGCTCGGCATGGCACTGCTCATCGCCTTCGTCGCCACGGCGGCCTTTCGCGGCCTGTTCATGCGACTGGTAGAGATGGAGTCGCTGAAGCGGCGCGTGGCGGTGCTAGGCGCGGGACAACGCGCCGCGCAGATCCACAACCGCATGCGCCGTCGGTCGGACCGTCGCGGCTTCTGCCTCATCGGCTACCTGCAAGGCCCGAACGAAACCGTCATGGTGCCCGAGAACCTTCTCCTGGCGCGCGATGAATCCTTGGCCCAACTCGCGCGTCGCGAACACCTCAACGAGATCGTGGTCGGCGTGGA